>CAYSUA010000236.1:0-8837 GCA_964433795.1 uncultured Desulfobacteraceae bacterium
CATTCTGTAATAAAAAAGGATGGAGGAGCAGAGATGTCTGAAATACTGGTATATTGCAGCCAAAGAAACGGACAGATGACCAAGGGCAGCCTTGAAGCCCTCGGTGCGGCCCGGGCTTTGGCGAAAAGCATAGATTGCACGGTCGCTTCTGCGTTGGTCGGAGGGGAAGGGATCGGTGAGCACGTTCCGGAACTGGCTGCATACGGCGCCCAAAAGGTCTATGTGTGCGCAGACCAACATCTCGAACCATACCGCCCGGAAATGCACCTCCATGTTTTAGAGGAGATCTTCAATCAGGTGAACCCCCGGTTGTTGCTGTTCATCGCGGACACCAACGGACGGGAACTGGCGCCCAGGCTGGCTTACCGGATAGGCGCCGGAATAGCATCGGAGTGCATCGATCTTTCCATTGCCGAAGGCACACAGGAAGTCCTGATTCATAAACCGGTGTACGGCGGTAAGGCCATCGCGCAGATGGTCGCAAAATCACCACAGGTCATTACCCTTAGGGAACGGTGTTTCGAACCGCTTGAAAAAGACGACAGCCGCCGGGCAGACACCGTCCCGATCGATGTTGAATTGCCGGACCTTTCAGACGGGGTTCAACTCGTCGAATTTGTGGAAGAAGAATTTACGGGCATCAAACTGGAGGATGCGCGGATCATTGTATCCGGCGGACGAGGGATCGGCGGCAAGGATCAATTCAAAGCAATTGAGGAACTCGCCGAAACGTTAAAGGCTGCGGTGGGATCTTCCCGGGCCGCGGTTGATGCCGGTTGGGTGCCGCCCTCTTTCCAGGTGGGGCAGACCGGCAAGATCGTTGCGCCCGACCTGTATGTCGCCGTCGGCATTTCCGGTGCCAGCCAGCATCTGGCCGGGATGTCCGGAAGCAAATGTATCGTAGCCATCAACAAGGACCCGGATGCGCCGATTTTCCGGGCCGCACAATTCGGGATCGTAGAGGATTACAAAAAGATACTGCCGGGTTTAAAAGCCAAAGTTAAAGAATTCCTGTCGTGATCGTGGATTAAGATTCATTACCCTAACCCGGATAAACCGGAAAAGTATCCAAAACAATTTGCCACAAAGTCACAAAGATACATTTTTTTTCTTCGTGCCTTGGTGTCTTGGTGGCAGGATGAAAAAAGTTCTGTCATAAAAAACAAAAATCCCAAAATTAAGATGCTAATAAGATGGAGGTAATAAAAATGAGCGATCTTACCGTACTGAACCCTGTGGCAAAGCCTGCCGGTTATAAATTCAAACTCGCAGACCGCTTGAGCGATCTAAAAGATATTACCATCGGCCTCGTCTGGAACGGGAAGCATGGCGGCAACCTGGCGATGCAAAGGGTCGTGGAAAATATCGAAAAAAAGCTCGGTTATAAGCTGAAAACTGTAGAAATGAAGGATGATTTTCCTTTTGCGCCGTTTTTTATCGAAAAAGTTTCGGCCACCTGTCAGGCTGTTATCGGCGCCACCGGTGACTGAGGGTCATGCACGGCCATGCTTGTTCATGACCTCGTTGAAATGGAGAAAAGCGGTGTGCCCACCGTCGGACTGATCGCTGAACCCTTTAAAGACGATGCCGTTCACACCGCAAAAGCTTCGGGAATACCAGGCCTTCGCCACGCCTTCATGGAGGTGGACGCGCTCACCAATCTGGGCCCGGAATCTATCTATAAACAGGCTGATGCCGTAACTCCGCTTGTTATAAGCGGTTTGCTCGATGCCGCGGAAGCGGAGACATCCGTTGAAGAAGGCGAGGCAGAGCCCGCATACGGGGTTGAGACCTTTAAAGGAAAAGATATGCTTGTGGCGTGGGAAGCGTTTAACCGCTTCTTTCTTGAAAAAGGGTGGGGAGACGGTTTTCCGCTGGTACCCCCGACCGAAGAAAAAGTGGCAGCGATGCTGAAAGCTACGAGCAAAAGCCCGGAAGATATCATCACCATTCTCGAGCCCGGGTATGCGGTTGCAGCAGTCAACATTATCGCCGTTAACGCTGTAATGGCGGGATGCCGGCCGAAACATCTTCCCGTGCTGCTCGCCGCGGTGAAAGCCATGAGCGATCCCAAATTTCGCCTCCGGACCGTCACCATGTCCACAGGCCCGCATACACCCATGCTGGTGGTAAACGGACCGGTGGCCAAAGAACTCTCCATAAACTCCGGAAGGGGAGCTTTGGGCCCCGGCAAACAATCCTGGTCAAATACGGTGTTGGGGCGGGCAATTCGCCTTATCCTCATGAACGTCGGACACGCTTATGTCGGAACCATGGACCTGGATACCATCGGTTCTCCCAATAAGTACAGCATGTGTATCGCCGAGAATGAGGACGCATCCCCGTGGCAGCCGTATCACATGGATTTGGACTACAGCCGTGATGATAGCACGGTAACCGTCTTCGGCGTCGAATCACAGTTGGAGATCTATGATTTCAAAAACCATACTCCCGAAGGGATACTTAACAGTTATGCCGGCACCATTGGTGGTGTCGGGGCACTCTGTACCAGGGAATGGCTGATTCCCAGGAGGCGGGCGGATAATGCGGTGCTTATCTGCCCCGATCATGCAGCAGTGATTGCAAATGCAGGTTGGGAGAAGGAAGATATCCAGACTTACCTTCATAAGAAGACACTGATCCCGGCAGAACTGTACAAAAACACCATAACGCCGGCACGAATCAAGGAAGGATGCCGCTGGATACTTGACGCACCGGATGATATGCCGCTTCAGGCATTCGGCTCACCGGACTGGCTTCGAGTACTTGTCGTAGGCGGTGCCGCGGGAAAATCTTCTTTTACAACAGGGGTCGGCAAGGCGATCACTGAAAGGATCGATGATTATATGGCTTAAGGTGCAACCCTCTTTACTCGAACAGATAATCCAGGTATCCAAAAGACCACATATCGTTAAGGGTCAGTAGAAAGCGAGCTGCGAGGGCTTCAATCATCAGCCCCAAAAACGCGAGGCTCCTTAAATTTATCCAATTGTTTCAAAAGTGAAGCCATTTTTTCAGCATCCTCGAAGACACCGGCAATCCCGAGGTGTTTCCCTTTCTCATCAGAGACCGAAAAGAAGGTTTGTCGGACATACCTGCCATGAAAGTTTACAATTCTGCCTTTCGTTTTCATCTGAGGATCCTTACGAAATTGATCAATCCGCTCCTCGACCGTTTGCTCGATTTTCTCAGGGTGGCAGAGGGAAACGGATGTCCCTATCCTTTCTTCGGGTTCCATATTCAAAAATTCCCCGGCTGCACGGTTGAAGAAAACCAGTTGGTTGGCATCATCTACGAAAACAATCCCTATATCTATTGTGTTCATTACGCTTTGCAATAACTCAAATTTGTTTTCCATTTTGTTTCTCTCCTTGCATGCGGCTTAAAAGTAAAGCGTTCTTTTAAAATAGATCGGTTTAAAGATTGAGAATCGTCTCGAATTTCAAACCAGTCGTTCAATCTATTTTTACTGCATCGGCGATACGTGCGATATGGTCTGGCCCGGCACCGCAGCATCCTCCGACAATTCTCGCACCAGCGGCAATCCAATCCAGTGACGCATTGGCAATCTCTGCTTGGCTGACTTCATATGTGGTTTTGCCATCCACGGTCTTCGGGATGCCGGCATTGGGTTTGGCAACGAGGAAGCATTCAGAAACCGTTTTCATTTCTTTAATAACGTCTGTAATTTCCTGACTATTAAACTGCAAGATAGGGGCAGACCGTAAAGCCTTAGATACTATCAATCCCATTAATCCAACAGAATCCGGCTGTCAATAAATTTTGGAAGGCAACGAACGGATTTTAGCACAATTTTTTACGTACCGATGGGTAATGTTCTGAGCCGGGTCTTTTTAATTACATCTTCATCCTCAATGAAAATGATCATGCGGGAAAATACCAAGACTTGATGTTGCGTCTGATATTCAGTAAGTTCACTCTCAGTGTAACCACTAACAAAGGCTGATTAAATCTTCACCGGGAATTGCTGTGGTACCGACTCGCGAAATCTACTGGAATATAAACAATTACGGCTATCTATATGTTTTGCTGCTGATTGCAGCGGCTGTTTTCAGTTGGGGAATTTACCGGCACTTTCAGCGGTGGAGCAAAGGACAAAAAGAGAACAGCTTTGATCAAATACTTCAAAGACTCGGGATCACCCTAAAGCATGTTTTTCTTCATACCCGGTTGATACGGTACCCCTATTCGGGTGGTTTTCACCTGATACTGTTCGGCGGATTTATCCTGTTGTTTGTCGGGACCATGGTGGTTTTTTTAAAGGCGGATTTCGGGCTGGACATCATGCACGGCGGTTTCTACCTCTACTTCCAGTCGCTTGCTTTGGATCTGGCCGGGGCTCTGGCACTGCTGGGCATTGTCATGGCCGGCGTCCAGCGATATGTCCAAAGGCCCGACCGGTATGGGACCATATTTTCGGATGCTGTTATCCTGATCGGTCTTTTTGTTCTGGTTTCCACCGGATTTTTAATTGAAGGAGCAAGGCTTTCCGTTGTCCGGGAACCTTGGGCGCGCTGGTCTCCGGTGGGGCATTTTATCAGCGGGTATTTTGAAACGACGGACGCCGATGTGACAACCGGGATTCATCGACTGTTGTGGTGGTTTCATCTATCACTGGCGCTGGCTTTGTTTGCTTATGTACCCTATTCAAAATTGTTCCATTTTTTGGCAGGTCCTATCAATATATTTCTTCAGTCGCTTGACTCTAAAGGTATTACCGTTAAACGGTTGGATATTGAAACCGCTGAAAAATTCGGTGCTCAAAACATTTCGGACTTTTCATGGAAACAGCTCTTTGACCTGGATGCCTGCACCGAATGCGGCCGCTGCCAGGATAACTGCCCGGTGACCATCGCAGGAAAACCGTTTTCTCCAAGAGACGTCATTTTGGGCATGCGTGAACAGATGCGAGGCGACGGCTGCAATGAAAAGGAGAAAGAAGAATCGCAAACGGTAGAGCCTTTAGTCGGTAGTGCGTTGCCTGAGGAGTGGTTGTGGCTTTGCAGGACTTGCCGGGCCTGTATGGAAGAATGCCCGGTATTCATCGAAGTGATTCCCAAGTTCGTCGAGTTGAGACGATTTCAAATCATGGAAGAAGCTGACTATCCCAAGACACTACAGGCCCCAATCGAAAGCCTCGAGTCCAGAGGCCACGCCTATCGAGGTACCACCGCATCCAGAGCGGATTGGCTTCAGGATGGCGATTGCGAGACCGAGGTTTTCGTGTTGGATGATTCGACTGCGGTGGATGTTTTGTATTGGGTTGGATGCACCACGGCGCTGAACGAAGAGAATATGGACATTGCCCGAAATATCAGTGCGTTGTTGAAAGCAGCCGGGGTCAGCTTTGGAATCCTGGGAGAGGATGAAACCTGTTGCGGTGAGCCTGCCCGGCGTATCGGAAACGAATATCTTTTTGAAACCATCGTCCAGCAAAACATTGAAACCTTTAGCAATCGCAAGTTCAAAACCATCGTAACCAGCTGCCCGCACTGCTATAATATGTTTAGGCATGAGTATCGCCAATTCGGGGCTGATCTCGATGTGTTTCACCACAGCGAATTTCTGCTCGAACTCATCAGAGATAAGAAACTAAGCATAAAGGGCAAAGACAAAAAGACGGGGAAGATTACGTATCATGATCCCTGTTATCTGGGACGGTACAATGATATTTATGCAGCGCCCCGGAACGTAATCAATATGGCATCGGAAAGCGGTGTGATCGAGATGCAACGATCGAAAGATAGATCGTTTTGCTGTGGCGGCGGTGGGGGCGGTGCATGGTTGAGCGAGGAAGGCGAACCGGTGTCCGAACGTGTCAATGTCGCCCGGGCAAAACAGGCATTGGCCACCGGTGCTTCCACGGTGGTTACGGCGTGCCCGTTCTGCATGATGATGATGCGAGACGGCATTAAAACCATAGATGATGCCGAGACACTTGACGTGATCGATCTTGCTCAATTGATTCGCGAAAGCATATGATTTCTTTAGCCGCAGACCCACGCAGACATGCGCAGACAATTTTGTCTGGGCGACGATGCCCAGGCAAAACATGCAAGCCTTTCAGGCATATATGTTTGATCTTTTCGCGAAGCGATTGCACTTTTTACCCCCGCAGGTCGCGGGGGTAAAATTCTGTGTGCGTCTGCGTGCGTCGAGCGAGCAACTTGTCGGGTCGTAGCTCGAAGAGCGAAGCCTGAAGTGAGCCCCGGGAAGCGGGATGCAAGCACGGGCGGCTAAAATATAATAAAATCAATGTCTTGCCAAAATAGTAATATATCTTTACGATGAAACTAGCAAAGGAGGCAACAACCATGACCATTCACCCCCCAAACATCGGTCCCTATTATGAGGACTTTACTGTCGGAGACATTATTAAACACTGGCCGGGACGCACAATCACCGAGACGGACAACACCTGGTTCACGCTTCTTACCATGAACCAGCACCCGGTCCACTTTGACTCTAATTATGCCAAAGACCAAATGTTCGGCAAAACCCTTGTAAACAGTACGTTTACGCTTGCATTGATGGCCGGCATGACGGTGCGGGACACGAGCATGAATACCTTTGCCAACCTGGGTTGGGGGGAAATTAAGATACCCAAACCGGTTTTTGTGGGAGATACCATTTATGCGGAAACAGAGGTCCTGTCGAAACGGGAGTCAAAGTCCCGTCCGGAGGCAGGTATCGTAGAGTTCAGACAAACCGGCTACAATCAGGACAACACGGTGGTCATGACATATGTGAGAACCTCTCTTGCAAAACGGCGGGGCTTTGATGAAGGAAAACTGCCCCAGTTCGGCACCATGGAATAGACCGGGTAAACAGATATCACCTCGGCTAATAAATGAAAGGAGAATCCCATGGGAGATGCCTTCCCAAAAGTAAAAGTGGTTGCGGTTCAGGCGGCGCCGGTGTGTTTAGATCTTGAGGCCACCCTCGACAAAGCCCTGTCTCTTATTCGTGAAGCCTCTCAAAACGGGGCGGAACTAATCGCCTTTCCGGAAGTCTTCCTGGCTGGTTATCCTTACTGGAACCGATTGGAGAATGTGTTTAAGACAACCCCCTACTTTGTTGAAATGCTAAAAAACGCAGTACAGGTCCCCGGCCCTGTCACCGACCGCCTGTGCGATGCAGCCAGGGACGCCGGAGCATATCTCATCATGGGGATTAACGAGCGGCCGGACAATACCCTGGGCACCCTTTACAATACGAACCTGATCATCGGTCCTGATGGAAAGATACTTCTCAAGCATAGAAAACTGATGCCCACCTATGCTGAGAAACTGGTCTGGGGATTTGGGGATGGAAGCACGCTTCAGGTTCTGAATACCCCAATCGGGAAACTGGGTACTTTGATTTGCGGCGAAAACGCGAATCCCCTGGCCCGGTTTGCTTTGATTGCTCAGGGAGAGGAAATTCATATATCTAATTATCCGGCCATGCCGAGTGAAGACTATGGCGGATATAGTCTCGGCGACGATGTCCGATTGCGGGGGGCGAATCACGCCTTTGAAGGCAAGGTATTCAACATCGTTGTCTCTTCTGTAATCGACGGCAGCTTCATCGAAAAATTGGGCGATACCGAAGAAAAGCGACGAATCCTGTCAAGCCCCCAGTCGAGTTTTACGGGGGTGTTTGCACCAGGCGGCAAACTATTCAGTGAAGTTGTTCCTCCGGGCGAAGAAGGCATCATTTACGCGGACTGCGACATTGAAGCGATCATCGGTCCCAAACTGCGTCACGATGTGGCCGGACAGTACAACCGCTTCGATGTGCTTTCACTGAACCTGAATCGCACCCCCAACAAACCGATCGTCGAATACGAAGATGATCACGTTGATGATGAAATTCAGGCTATGGGCAAGGATCAAAATGAAGCCCTTGGGGATCCGTCCCGGGATCAGTAGCCGAGATTTTCACCGATAAGTTTTACATGGATACGGCCCTGATACATGTGGCCCTCGATGATACTCCATATGTTGCAGATCCGCTGGGGTGTTTTGCAATCGGTGCAAAGCCCGGTCTCCACACAGGGATTTTTCAATCCCACTCTTATGGCGTTGACCGGTGCGGCGTAATGCTTGACCCGCTCGATGGCCGTGTCCAGATCCGGGGTGATCTTGTTCATACCCGCCAGCAGGATGACTTTCTTGGGCCCGAAAGCCATAGCGGCCACCCGGTTGCCTGTGCCGTCCAGGTTGACCAGCTTGCCATCGAGCGTAATGGCATTGGTGCTGGCGATCATGATGTCGGCTGTGAGGCCCTGGCACCGGAGTTCAAAATTCTCCTCTTTTGAGAGACCGGGCTTGAAGGGATCGATGAGCCGCACTTCCGGGATTTCAGCGACCGCCTCCCACAGGCCCAACCCCACGGCCGTCATGGAGCCGCCGCGATAGACCGCCGATCCATCGGGAATCATTGATAATACTTCCTCTTTTGCCTGAGCCGTGGTCGATGCATAGCTGCCTTCCATACGGCGTTTTTCAAGGTTTTTGATGACTTTACCGGCTACCTTTTCATTCCAGATCATCTGATGTGAATCCATTTCTTTCCTCCATAATAAGTGATGGTTTTCTTTGTGCGGTTATACAGAAACCTTGTCAATCCACTGCGGCTTTGAAGATAATCCGATTCGCGGACGTGTGAAACTCGTGAATAAAGGAGCGTAACACCGAACAGGGCTTCGAGACAAACAAAGCATCATAGAAAATTCATCATTTCGGGTCCATTGCAGCACCCTCATGCTGTTCGATGCAACGCTCCCTAATGCACTCAGACAGTCACACGCGCACGAATCGGATCACCTCCAA
>CAYSUA010000237.1:0-8828 GCA_964433795.1 uncultured Desulfobacteraceae bacterium
AAAATCGGGAATTCTAATTGTCGTCAGGTGGGAATTCTAATTGTCGCTCATCACTGCGTATGTCTGTGTGAGTCTGCGGCTAAAATATATATTTTCAATCGCAACCATCAGGGACTAACTATTTACTCCTTTAAATGACACCAACTCTTTTGGAGATGATCCATTTATAATAACAAGGGATCAGAGGACAAATTATCTAAAATTTGCTTGACGAATAGTATAACTACGGCTATACTATTCTCATTATGAAAACAGCGATATCGATTCCAAATTCAATATTCGAAGCAGCCGAAAGGTTTGCACAAAGACTCGGTGTATCTCGGAGTCAACTCTATACAACTGCTGTTTCAGAATACCTCAGGGAGAATCGCCACGAGCAAATCACTGAAAAGCTGAATGAAGTTTATGCAAAAGAATCTTCCCATCTCGATCCGGTCTTATATGACCTTCAATCTGCATCTTTGGATGAGATAGATTGGTAATGCTTAGAGGAGAAATTTGGTGGGCTGCCCTGCCCACCCCCGCTTCTTCTGAACCTGGCTACAGACGGCCAATATTGATTATTCAATCTGATTCATTTAATCGAAGTCGTATCGCTACTATAATAGGCATTGCAGTCACCTCAAATCTTCGATTGGCAGAAGCACCAGGCAATATACGCCTAACAAAAACGGATTCCGGCCTTCCAAAAAGATCCGTTGTTAATGTTTCTCAGATACTTACAGTTGACAAATCATTTTTAACTGAAAAAGTAGGGCGATTGAGCGCTGTTAAAATGCAGGAAATCGAGGAGGGTATCCGACTCGTTCTTTCAGTGTAATAACGTATTTTATTTTTATGGTATTAAGATGATTCAACACAGAGCCGCAGAGAAATCAGAGATATTGGTCTTTTCTTCATGCCTCCGACAGTTGATTCACAAACAAACATAGCCCGAATGGCTTGGATGTATTCCTTTGCACACTTCGCACTCTGAATATTGACCCCATTATTATTATAACCTTTACAATATCAGTGACATATAGCAAGTACACTACTCTCCAACCAAAAATTCTGTTTGACATCAAAAACAGTCTAATTTACACTTTTGTTTAATAGTTTAATTGTTTAAAGGAGGCATCATGTCCGCAATCATGAAAATAAGTCCCCAGGGCCAGATTCGAATACCTAAGAAAATAATGAACACGCTTCGTATCGATCACGGTGATTATGTTGAAGTGGATATCGAAGATGGACACATCGTTTTAAAACCCAGAAAGCTCATCGACCCTTCCCAAGGTTGGTATTGGACGAAAGAATGGCAGAAAATGGAAGCTGAAGTTGATTATGAAGTTGAAAAGCAGCGGCTTTCACCGGAATTTAGAACAGCTGAAGAGGGGCTGAAATGGTTAAAAGGGTAAGCTCCTATCAATTCAGTAATCGATTCAAAAAAGATTATAAAGCCCAGCCCCAAGAGATTCAAAATGCCTTTGACAAAAAATTGGCAATTTTTCTAAATAATATATATCACCCTTCCCTCCGTGTCAAAAGAATCCAGGGGACAAAAGATCGGTGGGAGGGGTCGATTACGATGAAATATCGTTTCACCTTTGAATTCTCAGAAGATACATTGATTTTTCGCACTATCGGAACACATGACATCTTAAAGAAATGAGTATATTCCATTCCCATCGGATTTAAGTCGAATCCAATAGGGGGCTGGTAAAAAACTAAAAATCTTCAAATCTACGCCACCCCGACCGAATCTTTTACGGATACGAGCACCGTCGCTTAAAATGAAATTACCCCAAATCGAAAAGCCAATCAAGAATCTTTCGTATATCATAGGACAGGCGGCTCACGGGGGAGGGGTAAATGATAATCACGCGGAACAATTTTCATGAAATATGCGGGTTGATCGACCGGTCTCAGGAGTCAGTGTCGTTCCTGTTATATATTGAAAAAATTAGAGATATTTTATAATGATGAATCATTAATCTATAAATTTCTCATAGCCTAAAGACGAAACAATAGAAGCTAAAGTTCGATTTGAGAGATAAAGATGAAGAAACGACTCCGTAAGAAAAAGCATTTAGGTGAATTCACAGAGTGGGGCCGACAACTCGTCATTATGCGAAACCGGAAGGACGGATTTGATGGATTTCTTGACGCCTTCATCGAGGAAGCCATTGAATCAAATGGGTGTTACTGTGGCGGTGGTGGCAAAGAAGACAAGTTGGACGTGGTAGTTGAGCTTGGCCGACGCTCTGACGATCCTGATGCCAGGTTGAATAGTATTACAGCATGGATCGATGCTCGACCTGATGTTAAAAACTGGAGGGTGGGAGAGGAGTTTGACATCTGGCATGGAGACTTCCAAGATATCAATGAAATCGAACAACAGGATTCTGACTGATACGAAAAGCCGGCACATTTTTTGTGTATAAATCGCAAGGCTCGGGCTGGTTTTTTTTTGCAGCTGATCTTGAGCGTTAGATGGTTTCGTTCCCTTAGCTTTTCAGAGAGGATGGACCTTTTGTGCAGTTTCACAGATTTAGCCCAGGATATAAATCCTCAGCTTTCGGATATAAGCATGCTAAAAAACTGAAGGCAAAAGGTCAGCAAACAGCCGCTTTCATGCAGCCCGGCTGACTTACGCATCAATCCTCTGCCCGATATCCCTTTCGGCTAAGGCAAGGTCATACCTGGTTTGAAGGTTCATCCAGAACCTCGCACTGTTTCCAAAGTACCTGGATAAGCGTAATGCAGATTCCGCTGAGATACCTCGTTTGCCGTTGATGATTTGAGTGATGCGCTGGACAGGTGTATCAATTTGCATATTGATTTAAAATTCAAAAATTCTTATAATACCTTTTTAGGTACCATTCATATCTTATTCAGTATATTATCCATATATCAAAAAGGGGGAGTATTTTTATGTCCTTTGGAAAAAATCTTGCAAAATTCAGAAAAGAAAAGGGATTCACCCAGGAGGACCTGGTAAGATTAAGCGGTGTGGGCATATCACAAATCAGACGATATGAAACGGATAAATCCTCACCCTCCTTAGCCGCGATCACTAAGTTATCCAGAGCGCTCGGGGTATCAATCGACGAAATGGTCTTTGATACAACCACCGGGATTGCAGCCAATAAAATTATTGACCGGGAACTGCTGGATCAGTTTGAAATGATATCGGCCATGACCGAGGAAGAAAAATATGTGGTCAAAAAAATGCTTGAGGGGATCATTGTGAAGCATCAGGTCGATAAAATGATGCGGCCAAGGATTGAAAAATCGTGGCCGGAAAGATTCAGAGAGATCACGGCCAGATTGGCAAAAGGGGCAAAGGATTATTCCCAAAACCAGATTGATGATGTGATTGATGATGCAGTGGCAGTGGTAAGAGAAAAAAAACATGCCTATTCTTAAGGCGGTGATCGATACCAGTGTAATGGTGAGCGTGGCGTTTGCGAAAGAAGGACTAGCCAAAAAGCTAAGAGACATGATTGCCGATGGCGCCTTTGTTTTGGTGACCTCATCAGAGATTTTAAAGGAACTCTACCGCGTCCTCCATTATCCTCGAATCATCAAACGGTTTGCACCTTCAGAGGATGATATAAACGGGTTTATCGGACTGATCATGGAAGCGTCGTTGATCACCGAAGAACTTTATAATGTCGACGGAGCCACCGAGGATCCTGCCGACGATATTTTTCTGGCCTGCGCGCTTGAATCAAATGCCGATTATATCGTATCCAGAGACCCTCATCTGAGGAATATTAAACACTTTCACGGTATTCAAATTGTTGATATCAAAACTTTTATAGAAAAGGTAAAGTTAAAATAAGGCGGCGGTTGGGATTCTGCTCCAACCGCTTTAATTCCTGCGGAAGACTTCGAAAAAGACTTCGAAAAACTATTGACACGACCGAATAAAAGGTTTAAAGAGTACCGTCTTTTTTATGACACTAAAAGAATAACAGTAAAGAGATATTAGGCGTGGCATTAAAATCATCACATATATTCAATCGTTTACCAGAACAAAAGCAGATTTTGTGGAATGAACCTCAAGTTTCCACAATATGCCATTTGGGTGGGGTAAAGATCCGGGGTAGTACAATGACCTGATTGATAGATAATCAACGATAAAACCCCGGGCAGAAAAATTTACCCGGGGTTTTTTTATTTCTTTTTCAACGAGTGATATCAACCCTTCACCATGATAACCCCGGCAAGCAACATTAAAGAAAGGGATAACAATGACTACAAAGAGAAGACTATTCTTGTATGAGGCTTTAGAGCTTAGGGCTGAATATGATGCAAGAATCAAAACGATCAAAAACTGCCTTCCTGAAACGCGGCAGAACCGGGACAAGTATTTCCTTTCGAGGGAGGATGACGGCAGGCGCCGTCCCAGCCTGGAATTCGACCTGGAGGAAGCTCGCAAGCAGCTTAGAAAGCTTGAAGTTAAACGGCGAAAGCTAAACAGCGCCATACAAGAGGCTAATTTCAAGCATCGGATCGATATTGCCGGGGATGCGATCAATCTTAACGAAGCATTGGAGACTCGAAAAGGGTTGAATGAACAAATCGGTGAATTGCATGCTCAAGTAGTGAGCTCGGCTTACCAAAGAGTGATTTATAAGGAAGGCCGGGATATCGTTGAAGAAAACGAAATGTCGTATACCGAAAGTGTCAAGAACCTGGAAGAAGCCCGATTGACGTTCAGGAAGTTGAATCGCCGGCTTCGCAAGGCTTCGTTTGAAACATCGGTCGAATTCGAGGATGAAGATTAAGCCTGGTGGAGACAGGGGAGCAAGTGCGAATGATTTGGTGACAAATCATAGCCCAGACCATGGCTTCTGTGAGAGTCTACTACTTTGGAGGGTTGACTCCTTACCGGTCCGGTAAAGCATCTAACCTCATAGATAATGACTTCAAAGCAGATTAAGAAAATAAACCGAATAGCATCATGGCTCCGCGTCTCCATCTTTGCGTTTTATCCGCTTTAGTTTTCCTGAGTGGAATCAGAGAACCTTTATCACCACACGGTATCAACATTCGGATATCTGATTATCTTTTTGTCCTTGGTAATCAGTTTTATTTTATGGACTCTACAGGTGGCAGCGATTATCCGGTCTGCTGGATCATTGTGGAACTCACCGGGCAACCGGCAGGACTCCAGTGCGATATTTGGGCTTAACGCTATAACATTCATGCCCGTTCTGTTGATTGCATAATCAAGCCATTCTTCAGGAGAGATCTTGAGTTTGATCCGGCCTCTGGTAACCATCATGGCAAACTCCCAAATAGAGATGGAAGCAATGGCCCGTTGATCCGGTCGTGTTTCCGAAATAAGAGCTATTGCTTTTTCCGATAATTGTTCGGTCTCACTAAGAGCCCACCACCAAACATGAGTATCCAGCAGAATCATCGAATTAATCCAACTCCCATTCTTCATCAAAAGGTTCGGTTAAGTCCCCTACCGTCTCTCCGGCACCGGCCAACACCCCAAGCAGAGGGTCTGACTGATTCTCGCTTTTAATCGCAATAAGCTTTACGACCGCTTTGCCCCGCTTTGTAATAATAACCTCCGTCTGTTTCTGGGAAATTTCATTAATGATTTTAAAACAGTTGGATCGAAATTTAGCAGCACTGATTTTCATAGCATCACCCCTCTCTTATACGTACACTTTAATATGTACGCATTAAAGTGTCAATGAATTAATAGGAAGAGCGGGGGGTAATATTAAATGAAAAGCGAAGCTCAACGACCAATCCCTAAATAGGTAAATCCAAGATCCTTCATCTCTTCAGGATCGTAGATATTTCGACCATCGACAACGATGGGTTGCTTCAAGAGCACTTTCACGGCCCGCATGTCCAAGTTCCGGAATTCATCCCACTCCGTAACCACGATTAGTGCATCACAATCACGGATGGTTTCATAGGGATTTTCGAAGAGCTTGACATCTTTAATCTCTTTTTTAGCATTGTCCATGGCCACCGGATCGAATGCATGGACCGTAGCTCCCCCTTTCTGAAGCGCTTCTATAACATCGAGTGACGGCGCTTCTCTTATATCATCCGTCTTGGGCTTAAAAGATAATCCCCAAACCGCAACGGTGCTGCCGTTAATATCCAAAACCGATTTCAACTTCTCAACAGCGACAGCCCGCTGTTTTTCATTAATGCGGTATACGGCCTCAAAAAGGTCTGATTCACATCCGTGCTCTTTTAAAGTTGCGATCAACGCCCTGATATCCTTTGGAAAACAGCTCCCGCCGTATCCCAGGCCGGCGTGAAGAAACCGGGAACCGATACGGTTGTCCAGCCCCAAACCCCTGGCCACGTCCTTGATATCCGCACCGGATGCCTCGCACAACCGCGAAAGCTGATTCATAAAACTGATACGCGTTGCCAACATGGCATTGCTGGCATATTTGATGATCTCGGCACTGCGGATATTGGTAATTAAAATGGGGCGACCGGTTCTCGCTTTCGCCCGGTACAAGGACGCCATAACCTCTTCCGCTCTTTTACTATCCGTACCGATAATGATTCGGTCGGGGTTTTCAAAATCCTTCACCGCAGCACCCTCTCTTAAAAACTCCGGGTTCGATACCACGTCAAAGGGGATGTCGCCCTGCTGGTTCTTTTTAATGATATCCCTGACCAAATCGGCAGTCCCCACCGGTACGGTGCTCTTATTTACGACAACCTTATAATCGTTCATGTAGCGGCCGATGGATTCAGCCACCTGTTTGACTGCAGAAAGATCTGCCGCCTGATCTGGACTGGAAGGGGTGCCCACACAGATAAAAATTATTTCCGAATTTTGAATCGCTTCAATGTTGTCGGTAGTAAATCGGAGCCTGCCGGCATCAAGATTTCTTCTGAAAATCTCACCCAGACCCGGTTCATATATGGGAAGCTCCCCTTTTGAGAGCATGTTTACTTTCTTAGAATCGATGTCATAGCAAATCATTTCGTTTCCCAAGTTGGCAAAACCCGTACCCGTTACAATGCCGACATATCCGGTACCCGCTACTGCAAGTTTCATTGAAAAAACCTCGTTCTCAGTTGTTCGTTATAAAAACATAGGGTAAAGCGCTTTGATAATTAGGAATTTCAAATTCAAAATTATAGATGGTTCTTCTACCATTTAGTTGGCGGACCGACTTAAAATGTAAATAAATGGTTTATTAATATCACTCTTTATATTTAGCCGCCCGCTCACTTTGTTCGCTCGACACACACAGACGGACACGGACCTTTTGCCTCCGCGACTTGCGGAGGCAAAAATCGCCAATCGCTTCGCGATAATATTTACGCCTCTTACTGAAAGGCATTTGAATCCAATGATCCATTTCAATTACTTCAATTCTTATGGAGATGATCCTTATTGATTAATGTTTTTCTCTATCCCCTATGCTCTTTGCTCCATGCCCTTAGCGCTATGCTAAAATCCTATGCTATTCAATGTTGTGAAAGTCCTTGTACCACTCCACAAACTTTTTTATCCCCTCCTCAATGGGAGTGTTTGGCTTGAAACCGACATCCAAGGACAGAGCATCTATATCCGCAAAGGTTTCGATGACATCGCCCGGTTGAAGATCCAAAAACTCCTTTTTCGCTTCTTTGCCGATGGCTTTTTCCAGCAGGGATATAAAATCCATGAGATTGACCGGTCGATTGTTCCCGATGTTATATATCCTGTAAGAGGTGTATGACGTTCCCGGATCAGGATCGTCTCCTTTCCATTCCGGATTCGGTTCGGGAAGCTTGCCTATTACCCGTACAACACCCTCCACAATATCGTCTATATAGGTGAAATCCCGTTTCATGTTGCCGTGATTAAAAACCTGTATCGGCTTTTCTTCAAGAATTGCCCGGGTGAACAGAAAGGCAGCCATGTCCGGACGCCCCCAGGGCCCATAGACGGTAAAGAACCGAAGCCCGGTACACGGAAGGCCGTACAAATGGCTGTAGGTGTGAGCCATCAATTCATTTGCCTTTTTTGTTGCTGCATAAAGGGATACCGGATGGTCGACATTATGATGAACCGAGAAGGGCATTCTGGTGTTGGCGCCATAAACAGAGCTGGAAGACGCAAAGACCAGATGTTTTACGTTATGGTGTCTACAGCCTTCAAGGATATTGCAAAACCCTACCAGGTTGGCATCAACGTAAGCTTTAGGATTTTTCAAAGAATATCGAACACCGGCCTGGGCTGCGAGATTGACGACGATGTCAAAGGAAGCATTTTCGAAAATCTTGTTCAGTTCTTCACCATGGGAAAGATCCAGTTCATGAAACGAAAAATTATCAAATGACCGGAGTTTTTCGAGACGCGCCTTTTTTAAGTTGACATCATAATACGGATTCAGATTATCGACTCCAACAACCCGGCAGCCATCCTCTAACAAGCGCAGACTGAGATGATAGCCGATAAATCCGGCTGCTCCGGTCACCATTACGGAGTTGTATTGAAGATTCATGAATCACCCTCAGTCGCCATGGTGTTCTTGTACCATTGAAACGTCAGCTCAAGACCCTGTTCAAAATCATATTCTGCTTTAAAACCAAGGCCTGACTCTGCCTGGCGAGTGTCGCCCAAAGACGCATAGATATCCCCGGGTCGCGAATCGAGATAAGTCGGTTCGCCATGGAAACCGGACAGGCTTGATGTTAGACGCCATAGTTCATTTATGGTCACCGATCGTCCTGTGCCGACATTGAAGACCTGTCCGGCAGCTTGATCAGTACCTGCTGCAAGAAGGTTGGCTTGAACCACATCTTTAACAAAAACGAAGTCCCGACTCTGATTGCCGTCTCCAAATATA
>CAYSUA010000238.1:0-8797 GCA_964433795.1 uncultured Desulfobacteraceae bacterium
AGGGAATGATTCAGTGAACAACATCATTGTCGGTGTTTCGGATATGAAGGTGAGCAAGGATGTGGATTCCACCATCGTGACGTATTCACTGGGATCCTGCATCGGTGTTGCCATTTATGATGCTGTGGCCCGAGTAGGTGGGGTGCTGCATTTTATGTTGCCGGATTCGAATTTGGATTCCAATAAGGCTAAAAAGAATCCGTATATGTTTGCAGACTCCGGTATTCCCTGGTTGTTTAAATCCGCCTATAAACTGGGCGCCAAAAAACAGCGGATGAAGGTGGTGATTGCAGGTGGGGCTCAGGTCTTGGATCAACAGGGCTTTTTTAACATCGGCAAACGGAACTACATGGCACTGCGCAAGATTTTCTGGAAAAACAACGTGATGGTCGATTACGAAGATATAGGCGGTAACTCCAACCGGACATTGAAACTGTCCATCAAAAATGGTGGTGTTTGGCTCAAAGTATCGGGCAAGGGGATCATCGAAATATGAAAGATATCAAAAAAATAGTTAAAAAGATCGACAAGCTGAAACCGATTCCACAGGTGGCCAACAAAATCATGTCTCTTGTGGAGGATCCTAGCAGTTCCATGTCTCAGTTGACCGATGTGATTGCCTATGATCAAGCGTTGACAGCTAATTTGCTGAGGGCTTGTAATTCAGCACATTTCGGTTTGTCCCGTAAGGTGGAATCCGTCCACCAGGCCATTGTCTTTGTGGGTATGGATCAGTTGGTGGACCTGGTTCTGGTGAGTTGCGGTTCCGATAATTTTAAAAGAAAGCAGGAAGGGTACGACTTAAGCTCAGGCGATCTTTGGAAATATTCCGTGGCGTCTGCACTCATCGCAAAAGAGCTGGCGGAGAGAATCGGGCAGAAAGACAATCACCGCGTATTCACGGCTGCCCTGGTGAAAGATATCGGCAAGGTTGTCTTGAGCCAGTATGTGGCCGATGCTTCTGATGAAATTAAATCTCTAGTTCAGGAAAATGGTCTGAGCTTTAAAGAAGCTGAAAAACAGGTCATCGGCATCGATCATGCCGAACTCGGCGCAATGGTTGCTGAAAAGTGGAAATTCAGTTCAAAGATGGTGGATATTATTCGAAATCATCATCTTTCGGAAACGCCTTCTAATGTGGACACGGAAATCGCCATCGTCTATTTGGCGGATACCCTTTGCATGATGATGGGAATCGGTGGCGGATCGGATGCTCTGTTTTACCGGTTTCATAAGGATGTCGTGGAGGCCATGGGTTTTTCCGAAATAGATATCCAACAAATCATAGCGGAGTTCGGGGGAAAACTTCAGTTGGTGGAGGATCTCGTAAATGCCGCTTGATGGAGAGAAGATGCGTTAGGAGACACCCAAACGGGGAGTAAACTTTTATGGCCTACAATGTACTCATAGTTGATGATTCCAGCACCATGCGGACAGTGATTAAAAAGACCATCTCCGCATGCGGTTTCGATACCGGAGAATTTTATGAAGCCGCAAACGGCAGGGAGGCTCTTGATATCTTACGGGCGGAGTGGCTGGATGTTGTGGTAACCGATTATAACATGCCGGACATGGACGGAATGGAATTGATCGCAGAAATGAAAACAGACGAGGTCTTAAAATCGATTCCGGTGGTTGTGGTGACAACAGAAGGCAGCCAGCAGCGGGTTAAGGAATTTATCGAAAAAGGGGCGGCAGACTATATTAAAAAACCTTTTTCTCCGGAAGAGATCAGAGATAAACTCAAAACGATTATGGGAGAACCGGTAGATGGAAGTGAAAGCCTTGAAAACGGCGATGACGGACTCGATTTCTGAAGTCCTGGAAACCATGTTTTTTCTACCCCTGGACATGGATGATGCGGATAAGCCACAAACCCTGTGGCCCTCTGAGGATGAAGATATTCTGGTCTCACAACTGAATTTTAACGGCCCTTTTTCAGGGCGATTCTATTTTTTTATCCCTAATTCATTGGCCGTATCGATTACAACCAGTTTTCTGGGGATCGCTGAAGATGATCTGGCAGGGGAGCAGCTATCTGAAACCGTCAATGAAATCATTAATATGGTGGCCGGTAACACCTTCAGTAAGTTTGATGATCAACAGATTTTCGATTTGGATATGCCGATGCCTGTCCGGTTTAAAGATTTGGAACTGGACAGTTCCGATATTGATAAAGAAATCTTTATACCCATACGAACACTCGAAGATCGATTGGCTTTTCTTCTTTCACTCGATGCGTGAGGATTCATGAAAAAGAATATCGGCGTACTTATTGTTGACGATTCCGCTATCGTTCGAAAAGTCTTGTCAGAGGGCCTGTCACGCGAACGTGGCATTGAAGTGGTGGGTACTGCTCCGGATCCTTACGTGGCCCGCGATAAAATTGTTAAATTAAAACCGGATGTGATTACCTTAGACATTGAAATGCCCCGGATGGACGGTCTCACGTTTCTGAAAAAACTGATGAAGTACTTTCCACTTCCGGTCATTATCGTCAGTTCGCTGACCCAGAGGGGGAGCAAACTTGCCCTGGAAGCCCTTTCCAACGGAGCGCTGGAGGTCATTTCAAAACCTTCTGCATCCTATTCCGTCGGCGATATGAGTGTCCAGCTGGCGGATAAGATAAAAGCGGTAGCCCATGCAAAGATGCCATCCCTGAATCAGATCGATAGTAACACGGTTCCTGTCCGAACAGACACTCAACCCCGTGCCATGAGCGCTACCACCAACAAAATCATTGCCATCGGGGCATCCACGGGGGGAACCGAGGCCATCAAAACGGTTCTTACCGGAATGCCTCATAATTCTCCCGGTATTGTCATCGTCCAGCACATGCCCGCCCAATTTACAACATCCTTTGCCGAGCGGCTCGACTCCCTCTGTGCGATATCGGTTAAAGAGGCACAAGACGGAGAATCCGTGGTAAACGGCAAGGCACTGATTGCACCGGGTAATTATCATATGCTGCTGAGACGAAGTGGCGCCCGGTACTACGTTCAGGTAAAAACCGGGGCCATGGTCCACCACCAGAGACCTTCTGTGGATGTGCTGTTTAAATCGGTGGCCGATTATGCCGGCCAAAACGCTGTGGGCGTCATCTTAACCGGAATGGGAGCGGATGGAGCCGTCGGTATGCTTAAAATGAAGGAAACAGGCGCTCGAACCATTGCCCAGGATGAAAAAAGCTGCGTGGTTTTCGGCATGCCGAAAGAGGCGATCAAGATGGGAGGGGCTGAGAAAGTGGTGACCCTCAATCATATTAGTCAAACTTCACTCGATTTTGTGGAACAGTTATAGATCTTTGTGGAAAGGACCTGTTGAGCGGATGCACATGCAGTTAGAGGTAACTGAAAAGGATTTCTCGAACTTCAGCAAACTGATTTATGCCAAATGCGGCATCAACCTGCACAACGGCAAACGGGAACTACTGAAAGCAAGACTTGCCAAAATATTACGCAACTCAGACTTTACATCCGTTAAGGATTACTATCGTTATCTGACCGAAGAGGCTTCGGATCAAGAAATTATACCCCTGCTGGATACCATCTCCACCAACCTGACATCCTTTTTCAGAGAATCCCGACACTTCGAATTTTTATCTGATACCGCAATTCCGGAGCTTCTAAAAAGAAGGGGAAGCAAGAAACTGAGTGCATGGTGTGCTGCCTGCTCAAGCGGCGAGGAAGCTTACTCCATCGCCATGACCCTGCTGGAATCGGTTCGGGACTCTCACCTATGGGATGTTAATGTCCTTGCCACCGATATTTCCACCCGAATGCTGAATACCGCCAAACAGGGAATATATGATAAGGATAGAGTCGGAAAAATTCCGTATCAGCTGCAGCGGGCCTATTTTAAAAAGGGTATCAGAAAATGGCAGGGATTCTATCGGGTGAAACCGGAACTTCAAAAGGTCATCAAATTCGAACGGTTTAACCTGATGGATCAATTTCCTTCCAATCATACCTTTGATGTGGTTTTCTTAAGAAATGTAATGATCTATTTTGATAAACCGACACAGGAAAAGCTCGTTAACAAGTGTTACGATATTGTTGAAAAAGACGGGTATTTTTTTATCGGCCATTCCGAAAGTCTTACCGGCGTCAACCATAAGTTCAAATATATCAAACCCAGCGTGTATCGAAAGTGACAGGGCAGGGCTATTGGCCGGACGAAGCGGGCTGGTGCCACCAGAAGTCGTTGTTTACTAGAGGATCATAGACCTTCCATTTTCCATCCACCCGGACCGGAGGTGATCGTCGGGTTTCATCACGGCCGCATCTCAGCAAACGGTCCATGGTCATAATCCACCCCAACACCCATCCGTGCTTGTCGAAACTTTCCAGGCTGTATTCGGAATCTGATGGATACATGGGGCATTCCCCGATCCGTACGGCGGAAAGATGGTTCAAAGGCCCCCGGTAGAATTGTATTGCGGAAACCATGGGGTTGAAATGGGAAACGGGATTCTCTTTCACCTGTACACCGGATCGGCATGAGAAAAGGGTCCCTGTCCATGTGAATAGTAAAATTAAAAAAACCGGTCGAAACATCACAGCCTCCTAGTGAAGTACTTTCCTGTCCCTTTGCAGGCATGTCTTGCATAATCCATCCAGGCGGATCTGCACATTTCGTACCTTTCCGGGAAATGTGCGTTGTATCGGATCCATATCCAAGCGGAGACTTTCGGGATTCAGGCACTCCAAATTTTCGCATTCCGTACAGTAAAAGTGAGCATGGGGCTCATGGTTTTCATTGGGGGCCAGACCGTAGCGAAAGGATCGCCCCCCGCTGCTGATGCGATCGACCAGACCGTTTCCCACCAGAAGTTCCAATATTCGATAAACCGTAACCCGATTGATTTCATCCGTGCGGTTCAACGTATTGTAAATTTCCCGGGCACTCAGAGGACTGTTGTTGTTTCCGATAATTTCCAGAACTTTCAAACGATGGGATGTGGCACCGAGTCCTGATTTTTCGAGGAGTTCCGGATAATCACATAGATGGCACATGGGATTCCTTTTCCGGTGATCGTATAAGGATTAGACGTTCGATGATAAACGACATGAAAAATCCGACAGCCGCCACCATAATGATGGAAGCGCCGGATGTCAGGTTAAACGCATAGGAGAGCCAAAGCCCGGTAACAGAAAAAATCGCACATAAAGCTGTTGAAATCCCCATCATTTGAAACAAGGATTTTGAAAATTTTTCCGCAATGAACGGCGGGATGGTGAGCAGGGCGATTACCAGAATGAGTCCCACCACACGGATGATCATTACAATGGAAAGTGCCGTCATTCCGATGAGAAGAAAGTAAAGGAATTTCACGGGCACTCCCCTTAGCTGGGCGAACTCTTCATCGTAAGACATGGCCAACAGGTCATGATAGTAATAGAATACAATGAGAAACACGAGCACACAAATGGCTGCCATAAGGATAAGGTCGGAATCGGGTACGGATAAAATACTGCCGAAAAGATAACTCATGAGGTCGACATTATAGCCCGGGGTGAGATCCAGAAGAATAACGCCCAATGCCATCCCCACCGCCCACAGGACGCCGATGATGGTATCTGCCCGATGCCGGGCTTTAATGGTGATCACCGCCATGATCATGGCAATAATCAATGAAAAGCCGATGGTACCCACCATGTGGGGCAAACCGAAAAAAAAGGCGATGCCGATCCCCCCGTATGCCGCATGGGCGATTCCTCCGGAAAGAAATACAATCCGATTCACCACGATCAAGGTCCCGATCATGCCGCATACGATACTGGCAAGGAGGCCGGCCAGCAGCGCATTGCGCATAAATTCAAATTGAAGCGCTTCAATCATTAATGTTTCCTTAAAACACGGTGAGGTATTCCATGGGCCACCAATTCCACCGGGCAGGCATACATGGTCAACATTTCTTCGGTGATTTCAGCTTCTTCGTGATAGTGAACCTGTTGATTGACGCATGCAACGGATCTCACATAGCTGGTTAATATCATCAAATCATGGCTTACCAAGACAACGGTGACCGTTGCATTCAGATCTTTCAGCAGGGTATAAAAATCGCTTTGCCCCTGGGGATCGATGCTGGCAGTCGGTTCATCCAGCAGCAAAACGTCAGGGTCGGTAGCCAAGGCCCGGGCAATGAATACCCGTTGCCGCTGCCCTCCGGAGAGCCTGCCGATCCGGCGATGGATGAAATCGGCCATCCCCACGATTTCCAGTGCGTTTTGAGCGGCGCCCCGATCTTTTTTTGAATGTCGAGCCCGTCCTTTGCCGGATGTCCTCCGCCCCATAAGCACTACATCCATTGCCGTTACCGGAAAGTTCTTGTTTATATGTACATCTTGAGGAACATAGCCGATCCGGTGCGACGCTTTTCGAGGGGGATGCCCAAATACCCGAATGGTACCTTTATCAGCGTCCAACAATCCCAGAATCAGCCTCAACAGAGTGGTTTTACCGCCTCCATTGGGTCCGATGAGTGCCAGGAATTCTCCCTGCTTTACCGTTAAGCTCACATCTTTAAGCACTTCCTGACTATTATAGGCAAATGAAAGATTTTGAATTTCGATGATCGGTTGACTCATAATATTCTCTTATCCGGTTATGCACAAAGCCCAAGTTGATTACTTGAATAGGCTTTGAAGGTGAGCCGATTCGTGCGCGTGTGACTGTCACCACCCGTCCGCGAATCGGGTTATCTTCAAAGCCGTAAGTGCTTGACTTGTGGTTTCTGCATAACCGGATTCTCCTATTTCAATGCCGATTTGAATTTATCCGCCTGTTTACGGATGTTTTCAATCCAATCATAAGCCAGCGGATCGGCTATAACGACTTTTCCGTCAATGGCCTTTGCTATGATTTTCGCATTTTGATCAGACACCTGGGGCTGTATGAAGATTATTTTAATTCCATGAGTTCTAGCATACTCGATCAAACGTTTCAATTGCGCCGGCTTCGGTTTCTTACCTTCAATCTCTATGGGTATCTGGTTTAGTCCATAGGTCTCTGCAAAATAACCCCATGCCGGATGAAAGACCATAAATGACAGACCCTTTTTCCCTGCGAAAATGCTTTGCATCTCTCCATGGATACGGTTTATTTCTTTTTCGAACTTTCCATGGTTAGCCGTATAAATCGACTGACGGGCCGCATCGATCTTGACCAGGCCGTTTAGAATATTTTTGCAAATGGTCTTAACCAAAGGAGGTGATGTCCAGACGTGGGGATCCAACAGACCGTGATCATGGTCGGACCGAGAGTAAAATAAATGAGTTTTCATGGGAATTTTCTCTATGTTTTCATCTGCATGGAGGATCACCATTTTAGAGTTGACCGCCTTGAATTTTGGTAGCCACACGTCTTCAAAAGTGATGCCGATCGTAAAATATGCCGTTGCCTTTGACAGAGACACCATTTGCTTCGGTTTCGGTTCATAGGTATGCGGATCCGCCCCGGGCGTTACCATTACCGATACATCCACAAAATCTCCCCCCACCTGTTCCACCAGATATTTCAGCGGCAGAATGCTTACAAATACATCGATCTTCTCAGTTGCGAAAGCACCGGGAGCCATCCAATAAAAAAAGAACAAACAGACTCCGGCAATTTTGATTATACCTTTCACGGAATAATGCATGTGTTATACGTAGTAGAAAAATGGGTTGAAATCATATTATTTGCAACTAAATTGCAATTCTCTTTATTCGTTATGAAGATGTGCTCCATTATATCAATACAAAGGACTTCAATGTAAAAATTGATGATGGTCAAATATAACAACAAAAGTGAGGCAATGCAAATTAGTTTCATGCTGGACAGGGGATGCGGGGTGCGAAGCTTGCATAATTTATGCTATAGATAAACGCAGCAGGAATTAACCCGCTAAAGAAACTTCAGGGTTGCAATAGGTTGAAGTTTTTTATGGGAGGCTAAATAGAATGGGGGGATTACTATCACATGAATCTGAGAACCTGTGTTGCACCTTCCGGTCGGTTTATAATCGGTGTCCATAAGCCCACTTACAGTGTCCAAAACATCCGTGAAAAGGATTATATCGGCCCATTGGGTGAATTCCCGGATGGATCTTTAGTAGAAAACCATCCCAATTTCCCAGACGGAGACATCACGGAATCGAATGCCGATTGGATATATGAAATTCCAAATGCATTTCCTTTTAGAGGCGCCACATATATTTCAAAACATGTTGCCGATAGACGGGCGCAAAACCCTCTCGATATCTCATTGCCGGCCCGTCCGAACATGTCCTTCACCCGTACCGCCTCACAATGGTTTTCTGAATCTGAATGGTCGGTAGAGAAGAAAAAGAGTATTTTTAATTCACTGCCTGAAGCGATTCAGATAGCCGTAGCCGGAAACTCAACCGATCCGGAAGATCTAGGGCTGCTGGCCGAATTGAGTTGTGAGTTTACGCACGATCCGATTTCCAAATACCCAACCGGTTTGGTCTACGTCCAAGATGAAAACGGTGCAAGAAAACCGAAAATCCATAATTATGATCTTTTCAAAGTACTGGCCAATAATTCGCACCTGCCGGATGTATATAAAGAGACCATGGTTCTAAGGCCCGGGGCACAAGGAGATAGTGAAATCGTTGGGGAGTGGTTGACCAATAAGAATTCGAGTCACGTTTTCGAATACCTCAGACGGAACAGCTATATCCCCTGGGGGCACTATGCCTCCAACATGGCCAACGATGCCATCCGTTACCGTATACACGATTTGTCCGTATACGACATTGCGGGTATACGTCATCTTTACTATCAACGGACCT
>CAYSUA010000239.1:0-8796 GCA_964433795.1 uncultured Desulfobacteraceae bacterium
GAATGTTTGCATTGGTGAATATCCGTTTCAGTATGCGGTCATCCTGTATCATGACATCTTCCGGTCCTCTCTATCCTATTGAAACACCTGTGATGTCGGTTTGATTACAAGTATCGGAATTGTGACTCTTGCGGGATACGCGGCAACAAAAAGTGCGGCAGCTGCAAGGTCTTCTATTTTTAGAATTCTCGCGCGATGTTCCGGACTGACGGGTACCGGCCGCTGATCCAGAATCGGGGTGTCGATTTCACCGGGACAGATGGCGCAAGAGCGGATGTTATAATCTTTTTCCTCTTCATTGAGGGTCTGGCTCAACGCCACAACGCCATGTTTTGAGGCTGCATAAGCGGCTCCGGACAGTTTGCTGCCCCGTATTCCGGCGATAGAGGAAATATTGATAATCAACCCATCTTTTTGTTCACGCATTTTTGGAAGAACAGCCCGTACGGTATTGAAAACACCGGTTAAATTAATATCCACAATTTGATCCCAGTCATCGGGATCCACTTCGCCGAATGATCGTGGACTCTTATTGATTCCTGCATTGTTGACCAGTATATCCACGGTTCCAAACCTGTCGATGGCCTGGGCCATCATATCATTGACGGCCTTTCTGTCAGATACATCGCAAGAGCAGATCATGACGCGATCCTGTGTAAGATCGGCGGCGGCTTCTTCAAGTTTCTCCAAGCGCCGGCCCACAAATGCCACATTAGCGCCTTCATTAACGAAGCCTTCAGCAATGGCCAGTCCTACTCCTGTTCCTGCACCTGTAACAACGACGACACGATCTTTGAATTGATTCATAATAATAATTCTCCTTTGTCCTATGGTTTACAGTTTTATTAAAAGAGACGCGGATACTTCAGATTGTATTTTAAGTTTTTTGATTGGATATTCATTGATATCAATAGCACAAGGGTTCCACAGGTCAAGGTTCAAACCTGCTCCTGTACATCAAATACGTTTACCTTATCATGGTTATGATTTTAACTTGACACATAACCCATTTTTTGCGATTTTAATATTTAATCGGAATAAATTTATTTCAATATCAGCTATTTAGAGGACTGCTGCTGATCTCACCTGAAGCATACAGGCACAAGCAACAAACCATACAATTAAAAGCTAAACCGGCACCAATTGAGTTCCAACGACATATTAATATTCTTAAGTGAATACGATCATTCAGCTCAACCAACTTTTGTAACATCAACTCATAGAATAAAGGAGGCGGGATTATGAAACGAAAAATGTTAGTCATAGCTTTTGTCGTCAGTCTTGTATTCTTGTTTGCAAATGGCATGGTGTTCGCAAAAACACTTAAGTTGGGAACAATATTCCCGGAAAATCAACCCGACAGCAAAGGAGCCGTGCTGTTTAAAAAGCTGGTTGAAGAAGCTACCGGCGGGGGAATAATAATAAAAGTTTTTCCAAACAGTCAATTGGGGGCCCCAAAGAGATGTTCGCCCAAATGCAGCTCGGGGCTTTGGAAATGGGCTACTATGGAATCAACACGCTGGCCTGGATCAAGGGTGGGGAGCCTTTTGAGATCACAGCGATTCCATTCCTTTACAAAAGCTATGATGCCATGAGACACGTACTGTTGTCTGATCGATTTAAACCGATAATTGCAAAGACAGAGAAAGACACCGGTATCAAAATCCTTAATATCATCGGAGATACACCGCCGAGGGGGTTGACCACACGCGATCGACCGGTTTGGTCTGCGGCCGATTTTAAGGGCCTGAAAATTCGTACGGCCGCCAGCCCTACAGTGCTTGCTACCATGAAGAAACTCGGTGCTCTGCCTCAGCAAGTCGCTTTTTCCGAGCTCTATATGGCTCTGAAAACCAAAGTGGTGGATGCCCAAGAAAACGGTTCCATAACCGTAAAGACCAAAAGCCTCTATGAAGTTCAGGGTTATTATATGAAAACCGACTATATTCGTGACATTGCAACATTTTACGTGGCCCCAAAAATCTGGAAGCAACTCAGCGATAAAGAGAAGAAAATCCTTTATGATGCGTCCGAGCAGGCCGGCCAATATGTAACTACGCTCGCCCAGAGTGGAATTAATGATTCTCTTGAATTCCTGAGCACGAAGATGAAGGTTATCATCCCCAACAATCAGTCCATTCGAGATTCATTGGAGGGGGTTTTCGAACCGCTGTTTGAGGGAAAGAAATGGCCTGTCGGTTTGCTGAAAGACGTACGGGAGCTGCAGAAGTAATTGGGCCTGATCACAACGTTTAGAACTGAGGGAGGGATTGTTGCCTCCCTCAGTTTTTTTGGGTTTCCACCGGGGTGCTTATGATCGTTGTTCTCTTTGTCTTGATGTTTGCCTTAATTGCGATTGGCCTTGAAATATGGGCGGCCATGGGGGTCAGCGCAGTTCTATACATGTTGATACGGGGAGACATTCTTATCGATCTTGTTGCCTCCAAGATGGTGGAAGGCGTTGATCATTTTTCGTTGGTGGCAATCCCGTTTTTTATGCTTGTGGGAGAGGTGATGAATGCTTCCGGGATTACCAAAAAGCTTGCGGATTTTGTCTACTTTTTTGTGGGACGTCTTCGGGGAGGACTCGCCTATGTCGCTGTCATTGTGAACATGATCGCAGCGGGTGTTTCAGGATCGGCAGTGGCAGATGCCAGCGCGGTCTCCGCTGTTTTGCTTCCGGTGATGGAGAAAAAAGGATATGACAAGCCCTTTTCGGCCGCCATCAACGCGGCAGCTGCAGTGGCAGGCCCTGTTATTCCACCCAGTATCCCCATGGTTTTCATCGGCGTCATCAGTGGTATATCCATCGGTAAATTGTTTCTTGGCGGAATCATACCCGGGTTTCTCATGTGCCTGTCGCTTTGCATTTTCGTTGCTTTTGTGGCCCGCAAAAAGAACTATCCGGTTGAAACGGTGACCATCAGCTGGAGCGCTTTCATCACACTGTTCAGAGACGCTGTCTTTGCCTTGATCGCACCGCTCATTATCGTTATAGGAGTTGTCTTCGGCATTGTCACCATTGTTGAAGTATCGATTATTTCAGCACTTTATGTCCTTTTTGTTGCCACTTGCATTTACAGGACCCTCTCATTTCGCGAGATTCCAAAAGTGTTCAGTAAAGCTGCAGTCTTTTCAACGGTCATCATGATGATCTTTGCATCGGTTGGCGTCTATTCATACGTGGTCGTTTTTGAACAGCTCGGTCCGACGCTGGCCGATTTATTCTTATCACTGAATCTTGGTCGGTACTCCTTTCTGATGGCTGCCAACATATTTTTCCTGTTTATGGGGCTGATCATCGATGCCGTTCCGGTGATGCTGATATTTTTTCCGGTTCTGCTTCCCATAAGCACTACACTGGGGATCGACCCGACCCATTTTGGTGTTGTTGTGGTCATCAACCTGGTAATCGGGTTGCTGACGCCGCCGGTGGGTGCGCTCTTATTTCTGGAAGCAAAGCTTGCGGATATCAGGTTCAAGGAGCTGAACGCAGCGGTTTGGCCCATGACGCTGACGCTGTTAAGCGTCCTCCTCCTGGCCACTTATGTGCCGGCCATTGTGATGTTTATTCCGAATCTGCTTTTGGGGATGTAATGCAAAAGATGATGAATAAAACGGCAGATATCATTACGGTTATTGTCGGTGCGCTTTTTATCGCACTGTTTATTGCCAACATCCTGAACATAACCGCCCGTTATCTCTTTGCCATCAGTTATATTTGGATCCCTGATCTGTCCCGAATTCTATTTATCTGGACAATATTCCTCGGGGGAGCCGCAGCCTATATAAAAAAGCAGCATCTCATGATTGACTTCGTAAGGGACAAGTTTCGAGGAAAGATGCTGAAGTTCAGCGATAGCCTGCTCAATCTCATCATGGCAGGCTTTTTTATCCTGTTGGTGGTAAAAGGGATCCGTATCACAGAGGTTCGCATGAACATTCCTTACGACAGCTGGGACGCAGTACCCACCGCAGTTTCTTACATCGCAGTGCCCGTAACCGGCATCATTATGTTTCTGGCTACTATCGTACGTATTTTGGAAACCATAAAGGAATCGCGAGAAAAGCTCCCTACCGAGATCGACAACAGCTAACCCTTAAAACAGGGTTCCGGAACTCCTTTGACACCCACATCAATGGCAAAAATCCCACCAGCCAGAGGTTCTTTCAAAAGTTCGGATTCAGATAAAAATTCTCTGGCAGACGTGACATAGAGAATGTCGAGATTCTCCCCGCCAAAGGCACACATGCTCGGCAAAGAGATAGGGAGCTTGATGACCCGATCGATGCGCCCATCCGGTGCATACCGGGTTAAGCGACCTCCCCGGACACCAGCACTCCAATAAAACCCGTCTTCATCTACAGCAGCACCATCGGGTAAACCTTCATCCGGATGTGTTGAAGCAAATACTCTGCGATTGCTCGGCAAACCGGCTTTTAGGTCATAGTCGTAGGCCCATATCACATACCGCCATCCGGGCTCCAAGCCAAACCATTGGATACAACTAACTCATTTATTATTTTATGAATACTTAGATCCGGATCCACACGATAGAGGGAGGCGATCTGTCGATGTTTATCCAAGTCCATGGCACCAACCCAAAACCGACCTGCACGATCGCACCGACCGTCATTCAGGCGGGTTTGGGTTTTATCCGTTACTTCCTCGTCGATGGTATTTATTGACATGGTCTCAAGATCGACTAGAAAGATACCCGCGCCCAGAGCAACGATCAGCCCGCCGTTTTCACGAAGGGCGAAAGAACAGACCAGGTCGGGCATCGTCCATGTCTGATTAACTCCACTTTTCGGATCAAACCGGTGAATGGCCTGCTGGGTGGTATCGAGCCAATAGAGTGACTTTTCCTCCATACTCCAAACCGGGTTTTCTCCGATTGAGGCTTTTGCATCTAAAACGCAGGTAATTTCCGTCAAGATGCACCTCCTTTCTGCTCGGGTATCAAGACGCTCTAGTCGCTTGCGTTAAGGATGGTATTTTAAACGGATGAATGGATTCATATGCTCGGCTTACCCGTAACACCAGTTGTTCCGCAAATCGAGGACCGACAATTTGAATGGCCGCCGGAAGCCCTTCACGGTTAAAACCGCATGGAACACTGGCTGCGGGCTGGCCTGTGAAATTAAACGGGTAAGTAAACGGCGTCCAATCCAGCCAACGCTTCATACCGGAATTTCGCGGACACTCAATCCCGACCTCGAAGGCTGCCAAGGGTACCTGGGGGGAAATGAGCAAATCATATTTCCGGTGAAACCGATCCATTTGATGGGCAATGGATGCACGTGTCATTTCAGCGTTCATGAGATCCTGAACGCCAAACTTTTTACCTTCCTCGGCAATTTCAACCAGCCCCGGATCCAGCAGGTCACGCTCCCGGTCAGACATGGCTTCAAGCACGAAACTGAAAAGAGAATAATAATAGACATCGAATGCGTGCCGTGGATTTTCAAATCCCGGGTCTGCCTCTTCAACTATAGCCCCCAGGTCTTCAAATACCCCAGCTGCTTTTGCCGCCAAGTCGGCAATTTCAGGATCAACCTCAACATATCCGAAATCTTTGCTGAACCCGATACGGAGATTCCGAATCCCATCTTCTAAACCGTTGCCATAATCCTTTTTCTGATAGGGCAAGGACAACCAGTCTCTGGTGTCCGGTTCAGCAATCACCGTGAGCATGAGTGCGGCATCGGTTACCGTCCGGGTCACCGGACCCAGATGGGTAATGGTCCCGGGCACAAGTTGCGGATAAACCGGAACACGGCCGTAAGTTGCTTTGAATCCATAAACTCCGCAAAAAGCTGCCGGTATGCGAATAGAGCCGGCACCGTCGCCGCCGAGGTGTAGTGCTCCCATTCCAGTTGCCGCTGCGACGCAGGCCCCGCCGCTGCTACCCCCTGGTGTACGCTCAACATTCCAGGGGTTTCTGGTAATTCCGGTGAGCGGGCTGTCGGTCACCGCTTTCCATGCGAATTCCGGAGTGGTGGTTTTTCCTATAAAGACCGCCCCGTGTTCTCGCAATCGTGCGGTGGCAGCGGCGTCTTCCTCCCACGGTCCATCAGGTGGCGAGGTGAGTGAACCGCGCCGAGTTGGCCATCCATTTACCAGATAGGTATCCTTGATTGTGGTTGGAACGCCATCCACCAAACCAATGGGCTTACCTTTTTGCCACCGATCCTCTGAAGCTTTGGCCGAGGCCATAGCGAATTCTTCGTCGATGAAACAAAAAGCATTCAGCGTTTCATTCTGTTTTTGGATTCGGTTCAATACATCACGGGTGACGTCAACAGGAGATAACGATTTCTTACGATATTGGGCGACTAGTTCGGTTGCCGATATCATGGCAAGGTCTTCGGACAATCGATTTCCTCCTTTTGTGCAACGTGTTGAGAAGTACAGATTGCATCGCCACTTTGGGTATCTTCTGAGAAGATCATCGTCCCCCGGTTACATCGAGTACGGCACCATTAACATAAGACGCCTCATCCGAAACCAGCCAGAGCACCGTCGCCGCTACCTCATCGGGAGAGGCGGCTCGGGCCCCAAGCGGTACTGTTTTGGCAACAGCTGTAAAATTTTCTTCCAGGCCTTTGTGCATTTCGGTGTTGATTAACCCCGGGCGCACAGCATTTACCCGAATACCTACAGGGCCGACTTCCGTGGCAAGACCGAAAGTAAATGCATCAATGGCCGCTTTTGAAGCAGCATATCCCACAAGACCCTTTAAGTATCTGAGACGGGCAGCGATGGATGAAATATTTACGATTGATCCTCCATTACCGCCGGTTTCCGTTGACATCCTTCTAATTGCCTCTCGGGCACAAAGAAAGGGACCCGTCACGTTAACAGCAAACAACCGTGCCAGATTCTCAGAAGTGACCTGGTCCGTTGGCAATTTATCACCGATGATACCGGCGTTGTTTACCAGAACCGTTACCGGGCCTATTTGGTCATCACAGGTTGAAAACAGACGAAGCACATCGGACTCAACGGCTACGTCGGCTTTAACTGCAATGGCTTTTCCGTCCACTGATGTGATTGCTTCAACGATCTGTTCGGCCCGTTCACCCTTATGACAGTAGTTGACACATACACTATAGCCATGCCGACCCGCCAAGCGTGCAACCGCAGCACCGATACCCCTGCCTGCTCCCGTTACGATGATAACCCCGGACATATTTATTCTCCATCTACATTAAATGTTTCACTTTGGGTATATATTTATCGATCAGTTTTTTGTTGGCTTCGTCTCCTCCGGGCATGTTACCGCTCATCAAAAGTGGCGGATCGATTCCCATGGATATCAGCGTTTTTGCTGTTTCAATCATCAACAGGTTGATGGTAAACACATTGCAAAAGGTAGAGGTTGGTCCCATTTTTTTAATGGTTCCCTCGAGATCCACAATGGTATCCCCATACGGCAGGTGGTTGTTTAGGAAATAATCTGCCTCTTCATAGAGATTTTTTCCAGACGGATGACGGGCCGGATGATCCTTGGGAAGTGCGTCTGCATAGGAGCGTGAAGTGACCCCGATGGAGGTCATTTCTCTTTTTTTTGCTTCCTCCACTATATCGATGCACATGGCATTCACCCCATAGGCATTGGCAATGATGATGACTTCCCCCGGCTTTTTGCCTACACGGTATGCATCCAACACTTTTATTCCATAACCGGGTGTCCTTTCGATAATCATGGATCGTGCGCCGCCGTGAATGAGATTGGTACCCGGATCCAGAATTCCATTCATGGCGGCAAACCCGCCGGCCCTCCATAATACTTCTTCCACTGCCATATTCGAGTGCCCCCCCGGGCCGATGACGTGGACGACATCATCAGCGGCGATCACTTCTGCCATTTTTTCCGCAGCCTTTTGAATGATTTCGATTTCTCCGGCAATTTTGTTTAATATGTCCACAATCGTGTTCTGGTAGAAGGTGATTTCCTTGTTTTCAGACATACATTCCATCCTTTCTTAACATGTTGTTTCATGTGGAAGCAGAAATAGAAAAATACCGCCCTTTTTTATATGATAGTCGCTTAAGATACCTCTTTCCCGTTTCTAATGGACTTTAAGATTTCTAACCTGTCGGCGCCAATTTTCCAATTGAAAAGGATCAAATTGGCTTTTGTCCCGATTTCGAATGTTCCGAAATAATTTTGCAATCCAAGCAGCTTTGCAGGATTGACAGTACACAACGGAATTGTTTCCGCTAAACTGCATCCGGTAAAATTCATAAATTGGGCAATATCCCGGTCCAAAAGATGTCCGGCTCCGGCTAGATACTCGGTTCCTGCCAGACCCAAGTGCCCGTCCTCAAATACCTGAACATCAATGTTTCCAATACTGTATTTGCCCGGTGTTAATCCGCCGAAGCATGCCGCATCACTGACCAATATCAATCGATCCAGCCCTTTTGCGCGTTTGAAGACTTTTATGACCGATTCCGGAAGATGAAATCCATCACAAATAATGCTTGCCGTCAATTCTTCGGCTGCCAGTTGTTCCCAAATGTAATTATTCAACCGAGGCAACATACTGTGGCTGGCATTTCCCAAATGAGTCGTCATGCGCGCTCCGGCCTGGATGGCATCGTGGATGCAAGATCCGTCGGCACTGGTGTGCCCGATGGAAACAATAACTCCGGTCGAAACAACCTTACGGATAAAATCAATGGCTCCTTTTCGTTCAGGCGCCAAAGTAATGATCCGAATATGACCGCCGGCTGCTTCCTGCCATTCTTGAAACTCTTCAAAATCGGGATCTCTTATATATTCA
>CAYSUA010000240.1:0-8474 GCA_964433795.1 uncultured Desulfobacteraceae bacterium
GGTCGGTAATCAGGAAACTGCATATATGCTCCTATTTAAGCTATCTCTTCATCTGTCAGGTAACAGGCGGGATCCGGAGCCCATACATCTCCGAACACCGCCTCAGCCCGAACTCTAAAATTTCCACCGCAAATATCCAACCATCGGCATGTGGCGCACCGGCCTTTCACGTACTTTTTCTTCTCCTTGAGTTGTTTCATGAGAAGTTCGCTGGTATCGGTCCATATCTCAGAAAACGGTCGCTTCCGGATGTTACCAAAGCTGTGATGGCGCCAGAATTGATCCGCATGAACCTTGCCGTCCCAACTGATGCATCCGATACCTCTCCCTGAATTGTTCCCTTCGTTCATTTTGAGCAATTCAAGCACTTCGGTTGCTCGCTTGGGATTTTCCTTTCTCAATCGCATGTAAAGATACGGTCCATCGGCGTGATTATCAACCGTGAGTACTTCCTTGGATATACCTTTATCATGGAGCTCACGCGTTCGGTCCATTATCAGATCGACTATCTCCCGTGTCTCCGTATGCGATAAATCTTCTTTAATCAACTTGGACCCGCGCCCGGCATAGACGAGGTGATAGAAGCAGACTCGAGGAATATTCATGCGTTCCAATAAATCAAAAATGTGCGGTACTTCATTAACATTGAATCGGTTAATCGTAAATCTGAGGCCCACCTTAATTCCGGCTGCCTGGCAGTTTTTAATACCTTCCAACGCATCGTTAAACGCACCCTTTACGCCTCTGAATCGATCATTGATTTCCTCCATGCCGTCTAAACTAATACCCACATAAGAAAGACCGATTTCTTTTAATTCCTGCGCCGTTTCTTGGGTGATCAGGGTGCCGTTGGTTGAGACCACCGCCCGCATCCCTTTTTCAACCGCATAGGCGGCAAGTTCAGGCAGGTCTTTTCGCACCAGCGGCTCTCCTCCGGAAAAAAGCAATACCGGCACACCGAAGGCAGCGAGATCATCGATAAGTGATTTGCCTTCTTGGGTAGTCAATTCATTATCGAACGACCGGTCTTTGGCATGGGCATAACAATGGACGCACTTTAAGTTACAACGGCGGGTAGCATTCCAAACTACTACCGGCCGCTTGTCTATTGAGAATTGAAGTAAATGGGATGGCAGTGACGAAGATTTTCTCCCGTAACGGAGCGCATCGGACGGTTCTACCGTTCCACAATAGAGTTTAGATACACCGATCATCTGTAAAAATACCTTTCAATGCCTATGATTCAGTCAGGGATTTTCTTTTGCCGATTTCGTCTTTTATCAATTGGTTTAAATACTCCTCTGAATGGGTCAATGCTTTTTTGGGAAGAAAGAACCTATTCTTTCCGGTTTTTTCTTGAATTAACTTCAGGCCGTGTTGGAAGTTTTTTGACAGGTTTTCATAAACGTCTTCCAATTTTACATCTTCGCGGATGAACTGTGCGATGATATGATCGATGGCATCTTCTTCCAGGACGATGTTGATGTCATGATCTTTGAAAAAGAACAGTTCAATTTTTTTTATCTCATCATAATAGGTCTTGATTTTATATATGGTATTGCCCACATCCGATATGTGTCGACAGTAAAACTCGGCGACCACCTCGATCCGGGACGGGGATAGGGTCAGGCCATATTTTTCCGATAGATGCTTGCGGTTTTGAGATATATATTTTTTGATGTAATTTTTTTCTTCTTCTTCCAATCGCTCAAAATCCACGGTTAATTGATTGTCATCAGGTTTCGCTAATAATTTTTCAAGAGAACCTTCCGGATTGTCTATGACGGCTGCGGTTGCCGAGAACCGTTTAATCCCTGTAGAGGGCAGTTTTTTTTCAAACGGCAGCAGTGCTTTTTCCACAGCACTCACCAAACCTCTGGCCCCGGTGTTTTCACCATCTGCCTCGTGTGCGAGTCCATGCAGGGCATCGTCTTCAAATTTGAGACGAATGCCGTATGCTGCAAAATCGAGTTTCTTGCCCTGGATGACTGGATTATTCGGGTTTCTTAAGATTTCGTACAGATCGCTTTCAGACAACCGTTCATACAAAGCTCTTACGGGGAGACGACCCACAAACTCCGATTCAAACCCGAATGCCATGAGATCCTCGGATTTCACATGCTTTAAGATATCGCTGGGATCTTCCCCCTTTGATATTTGAGCACCGAATCCGATGCCCTGATCTTTGATTCGTTTCCCAATGATATCGGCAAGATCCGAGAATGCGCCACTCATGATGAAGAGAATATTCTTTGTGTTCACCGTGGCTTTGTCCCGTTTGCCGGTTTTTCGGAACTGCTCGATTTCCTGGAGCATGGAAATCGGATCATGAGGCACTTTTAAATCGACCTCCGTCTCTTCCATGGGCTTTAACAGTGCCCGTTGCACACCGGTGCGCGAAACATCCGCTCCGATGATATTGCGGCTGGATGCAATTTTATCGATTTCATCAATATAAATGATACCATGCTGTGCCAGCTCGATATCCCCATCCGCTTCTCGAACCAAATCCCGTACCAGATCTTCTACATCTCCCCCCACATAGCCGGTTTCACTGAACTTGGTGGCATCACCCTTGATAATGGGAACCCCGATCTTCTTTGCGATCAATTTAATCATATAGGTCTTGCCGACACCGGTGGGCCCCACCATCAATACGTTATTTTTAATACTCCCCACCATTCCTTCCAGAGCTTCCGGAAGGGTTTCGGCATGTTTGATTCGATTGAAATGGGTACAGATTTTTGTGGCCAATATGGCCTTGGCTTGATCCTGTTTGATAATGTATTGATCCAGATAGGATATGAGCTCCTCGGGTTTGAGATCAAAATCGATGGTTTTCCCTTTATGAGAAGGTGGCTGAACCTTTTCCGGCATGGACTCTTGGGGCATCACAATGGGAGATACGATTTTTACGTTATCACCGAATTTTTTAGACAAGAACTCGCTGATTTCTTTTTCGATCTCTTTTGGATCGGGTACTTTTTCGTTTTTGGTATTCATAGTATGAGATTATAATCACCGTTGTTAATATTTCAATAGAATGGGTCGATAATGATCCCATCCCCTGTTATTGACCAACAGATTGCTCGATGCTGTTGATAATATTCTTGTTTAAAGGGAGCTCTGCGTTTTCAAGAACGGATGTCAGCATCCTGAGATTTTCATTGGATACAATGTTTTCCGTTGACATGGCAACGGCAAGCCTTTCCCCTTTGCCCGCTTCTTTGAGAAGCTCAAGCGCATGGGCCTTGGTTGATTCAACACCGAGTTCATAGATGCTTCCGGGAAAACCGACCCAAATCACTTTATCTGTCCACAGAGACAACGCTTCCGCCAAGGGGAGGTCCCCCATGGGCGGGGGATGAACCGCCTCAATAATGTCGATGGAAGTTTCTGCGATTAAGTCTTTTATAACATTCAGCCTGCCGTCCATGTGGATCGCCATCAACTTTCCATGTTTGTGCAATATCTCTGCCTGTTTTTCATATACCGGCATAAAATATTTCTTAAAGAGATTCGGATTCACCAATACGCCGTCTATATTATCCCCGCACAACGTGATGGGGGCGGGTGATTTGGCGGCAATTTCGTAAAGAGGTTCCCTGCTTTTAACCGTTGCGTCATAAAGCTCATCCACCAGATCCGGGTAATCCGCATGGTGAAAAAAGAACCGCCCCCCTTCGCTCCCCACCCAGTAGATCATCTGCATCTGCATGGGGGAATGGGGGAGGCCATCCATAACCACACCATCATCGCCAAGCCATTCCATGGCTTGCTCTATGGGGAAGTAGTCAGCCGTATATTCCGTGTGTTCCACTATATATTTGAGTACCGGATAGTCTTTAGGACCTTTGATCAGCCGTTCCGTTTGCCACGGTAAGATATCCTTCCATCCGCGGTCGGCGTGCCACTGGCCGGAACCCGGAGGGCGTATTTCATCGAGATAGATACTGCCCACGGGCGTTGAGTAAGTACGTCGTGTCACTGATTTTCCGGATACCTTTGCCGGGGTTTCACTGACATCGACCCCGTGCATGGTCATTGTAAAGGGTGGTCTCACCCAATTCATTCCCATACCCCGGTTGCGGCATTCCCGTTCCGCCCATCCGATTTGGCAGTGGCGCCAATAATGAAAGAATGGGAGTTTATCCGCCTGTGCTTTTTGAGATGCCGCCATTATCCTCTCTCTTCGGGTCATTTCCGTTCTCATAAGTTATTCCCCATAATTGAATCGTATAGAAACTTTGTTTAGGACGCTGATGAACGCAGATTATAATGAAAATAAAATATTCCGGTTATCCAGAAAGCCCAAGTGAATACAATCGGCTTTGAAGATAACCAAGTAAAATATATCAGCAGTGATATCTATCCGCGAAAGTTAGCGCTGAATGCACTATAACCGATAGACGATGCCGAACATGATGGCGTAAGAGTCCCAATTGACGTCGTTCAGCCGAGTTTCAGCCGCGGTTCCATCTGAAAAGAAGGTACGGTCAATTCCCGGGTCCGTATCCCAGGCTTGATAGTTAACACTCATTTTAAAGCCCAGTTGGCTGGTAAAGAATACGTTCCAGTCGGCTGAGACAATCCAGCCGCTTCCATCGGCATCATGTTCAAAACTTTTGGGATGGGCTAGATCGGTTCGGAGATTCCAGTCGGCTTCGGCATTATAATCGGCCCAATGGTATTCAAAGCTCACTTGGAAAGAAAATTCTTCAAAATATTTTTTTTCATGCGGCATTCGAAAAACAAGATCTGCCCCGACCCAAGGTCCAACCCATTCGGTTTCATACGTGCTGTCCAGCCCGGCAAAGGCTCCGGTAGGCGGGATGGTCTGGTTTCCATCTGTTACGGTTAAATTCTGTTCATGGTGTGAGTAGCCGACCAGAGGAGCAAAACTCAGAAAATTTGATCCGAAAAAGAATTGATACCCGATTCCCACTGTGGCATCAAGGGTGTTTCTATCATCCGCATTATTGTTGGATCTTGAAAACTCAAGCGTGCGATTGTCTCCCAAGTAGTCTGAATCCTGAACATCGCCGGTCATGATCCAACCATAGGCAACGGCCCCTCGAAAATAGATACCACGAAATATAGAAACGTTATCTAGTTTAACCTGGAATATGCCTAAATCTTCCCAGGTCAACTCAGACAGGATATTGGGATTATTTCCGCTAATATCTCCGGCGATGTTCCAATCCAGAGCATCACTCCGATAACCGGATCCCAGGGTAAACGCCGTGGTAAACCCGCTCCCGAATCCATCGGTTTCAGCCGATGAGGTTTGTGCAAAATATAAACAGAAAGAAAATACGACAATCCCTAGCAGATACTTTCTTATCTTAACGGCACGCATATATTATCTCCTTTCTGCCTCCCTCGGTAGGGTATTTTACGATCGTATGGCAGACAATAGTGAAAAAACGCAGCATACATGGCAGTATGTGAGCATACCACTTATAGTCTTATAACAGATATTTTGTTCTGAGTCATTGACTGGTGCGTTTTTCAAGCGTTTTTCTGCGGCAAATGCTTCAGGGGACGGATTAAGGAGAATAGGAGGGCAAAAATTCCGCCTACGAATAGAAAGCCTTTTTGATAAAACCAGAGGTTGTGATTGATGGCAGCGAGTTTGGGAAAAACGAATAGAAGGTAGTGGATGATTAAGGGAAAAAAAATGATACCGATCAGTAAGTTGATGGATTGCAGCAGTAGATTGGATTTGAAAAAGGAGGTTAAGAATAGAATAGATTTCCTGATGGTTTCTAAATTGTTCAATTTCGGAGGTATTTCTTCCATCCGTTCAGACAATTTCTCAACCTGATTAAATGCTTCCAAAACTTTAAGGGGCGTTTCGGCGTGAACTTTTCGCCTGACCTGATCGAGTTCTTTTTGAAAAGACCGCAATGTTTCATGTACCGGATTACTGTGCTTTTTATACGGGAATTTTCTGGTATAGTCGAGGTATCCCGAACAGCGCTTATGCAGGCTGTCTACTATTTTTTCTACCTTTATTCTTCGGCTGCTCACATATTCTTGACAGTGCTGGATAATCATGCCGCCCGATTTTGCACATTCCAAATAACCGAGGTAGCTATCCAATTTGAAGAGATCGCTCGTCTTTTTCCAAAGGGATTGAAGGGAATCTGATTTTTCTGCCTCATCGCCGAGCATTTCGGTGAATTTCTTCATTTCTTCTTCGGCCTGCGGCATGATGATGTGTGCCGATTCTTTTGCTTCTGCATACAGCTTTTTAAGCAGGAGTTGAACGGCATCCATAAACGGTCCAAGTTCAGGATCGATAAGTGCCTTGCCATAATACTCGCCGCTGTCTTTTATCAGATGGGTTAACTCGGCAATGGCCCGTTCCTTTTGGCCGTTTTGAAATTTGATCTGAGCGGACAGATATTTTGCGTCCGGGGAATACGGATACACGGAGATGATTTCTTTCAGTTTTGCTTCTGCCTGAGGCTTCTTTTTTTGGATTCCATAGAGGCGGCATACTAGAAACAGGACAAATATTTTTTGAGGCCTCGTTTTTGCAAACATGAGTGCCTGATTAAAAAAATATTCGGCCTTGTTGAGTAGGTTGAGTTCTATATTTAGCAAACCGGCTGTGCAGTTCACATGATAGTCCTGAGGCTGTTCCAGAATCAACGAGCTGATTATTTTTTCCGCTTTCGACAGATTTGAAGTCCGGATCAGGTCCAGAGCCAGCCAGGCTTGTCCCCCTCGAGTCCCTTTTGCTTTTTTGGATTGAACCCTCTCCCAATTATTTTCGTTGGATCCCCATAGATTTCTCAGCAAGCGGAGCTGTGTATTGTATTTCAACTCATAAAAAGCATGATAGGCCAATTTGGAGGTTTCGTTGCGGTCTTCCCCATCTTCCGGCAAGTTATTGAAATTTGAATTTGACTGGGTCAAGTATCGATAAAACAGGTTGTTGATGGTTTTGAGCGACAGATATCCGATTCTTTTCAATGCAAAGGGTACGTCATCAATGGTTTTAGAGGGGCAATTTCGACTCTGGTGTTTTCGGAGCCCGCAATAGAAGCATGGGCGGTTGTCACCATTGAGCAGCGCTGCTTGATATAAGAACAATGGCGATTCATTCGGCCCATCTTTAGGTACCAGCCGATAATAGGGAATCCGGCTTTCAGGACTGTAGGTGGGGTCGGTCCGTACCGATTTGTTCTTTAGTAACAACAGGGCGGAATCTGAAATACAGATATCTCCCGGATCGAAATCGCCCCATTTGGCATTGAAACGGTCCATGACCAGCTTTTCTCCCCTCAAGAAAGAACCCGAATCGATAGCGATTTGGATGGGAATGAGGGGATATTCATCTTTGGACTTCAAATGGGATTTGATCAAACGGATAATATCGCCCGCCAAGTCGACTGCCGATGAGGCATCCGGGGAAATAAGGACGAGCGATTTGTCCTTTGTTCCTTCTTTTCTGATGATTCTGTCTTTCCAGGAGGCTTCCAATTCTTTTCGCAGATTGTTCCATGCCCCGGCAAATTTAGTGTCGCTTAGATTCCAGTGGGGTTTCAGATAGACGAGAATATTAGCCGTCGGGTCAAACTGAGCAGCATCGCTCCACAATGCCCTATATAAAGGAATTCCCTTGAGTTCCTCCTGATTGGATGTTGGTGCAAATTTTTCATATTGGACCATAGACAGGTTTTTTGTCACTTCATACACTTGATGGGAGATGAGAATCTGTTCCTTATTTGCAACCGATACGATTTTTGCGGCCAGGTTTACGACATTTCCGAAGATATCCTGATCTTCAATGATGCCTTCTCCGAAATGAATGCCTATCCTGACGTGTATCTGATCTTTTTGATCCTTATTAATATTATGTCGTTCCAGCGCCTGTTGGATTTTTATGGCCGATTTTAGAGCCTCTTTCGGGTCTGTAAAATAGGCCAAGATGGAATCTCCAAGGGTCTTGACAACAAACCCGGCATGTTCGATCACAGGGGTGGTGACGATGTCTTGATGGCTCTGAAGCATTTCCCTGCCGGCAAGATCACCACGATCCTTGAAGAATTTCGTGGAACCGACAATATCCGTAAACAGGACAGCAAATTTCCGGACCGATTTCTTTGTATTTCCGGCATCCGGACGTCTTATTTCCGCCTGAGAGTCGGTTTTTTCATTTTTTGTTTCATCACTCATAATTATTCTTAAAATCGGGTTTTTGAGCAGAAAACTTGAGTGCGACGACGTATTTAGAGGATGGGGTTATGCTGTAACTCGGGCAGTGAATATTTTTTGGCGGTTGGACTTGAGGTGTTTTATTTGGTACGCCCGGCTGGATTCGAACCAGCGGTCTTCAGCTCCGGAGGCTGACGCCCTATCCCCTGGGCCACGGGCGCACATGTGAGGGCATCCTAATAGAAGGGCCCGAATAAGTCAATTCTGAAAACAGAGCGCAAAAGAAGAAGATGCCATTACCATCC
>CAYSUA010000240.1:8484-8787 GCA_964433795.1 uncultured Desulfobacteraceae bacterium
AGTCCCAACGAACCGTATGACCCCACCCTCCTCACCATCCGCTGATTTTAGGCTTCAAACGCTTCCTTGGCCTCTCCCACCACATAAAGGGAGCCGGCCACACAGATCGCATCCTTTTTAGGAGTCGTCTTGATGGCGTAATTTAAAGCGTCGGCTACCTTGGGAATTATTTTGATATTTGAAACATGCAGCTTTGAGGCTTCATAGAGCGTTTCCGTCGGAAGGGCGCGATCGATCCCTGCTTTGGTGACGATTACACGATGGCAACCGGGAAGCAGGCTTTTTAACATGGCTTGATACGGT
>CAYSUA010000241.1:0-8758 GCA_964433795.1 uncultured Desulfobacteraceae bacterium
TTTCTTGTTCTCTGGGTCATCTTCGTTTCAATAATCCCGGGAAGCACCGCATTGACCTGAATGCCCTTGCCGGCCAGTTCAACTGCACACACCTGTGTAAAGGACAGCAGTCCTCCCTTTGCAGCAGCATAATTGCCCTGCCCCCGAACCACTTGGATGGCGCCGACTGAGGAGATATTGATGATTTTTCCGAAATGACGCGTAATCATCATCTCCGAAGCATATTTGGAACACATAAAGGCCCCGCGCAGGTTAACATTGAGCACTCTGTCCCAATCGGATATGCTCATGGCGAGCAGTAAATTGTCTTTGATGATTCCGGCGTTGTTCACCAGAATATCGAGTTTCTCGTATTTCTTCCGGATTATTTGAAAGAGCGCCTCCACTTCTTCCGGCTGTGATATGTCGGCCTGAAAAATATCAGCCTCCCTTCCCTCTCCTTCAATATCGTTTTTGAGCGCTTCCGCTTTCTCTTTTGACCGGTTGTAATTAATCAAGACCTTTGCCCCGGCTTTTGACAGCGACCGGCAACACGCTCTACCAATGCCCCTTGATCCCCCGGTAACCAGAGCGATCTTATCGGATAAGTCTATTTTCATTTTTACTCCTTGCCCCCGGATACTTTCTTACAACAATGGATGCATTCTGCCCGCCGAATCCGAAGGAATTGGACATGGCAGCCCGCACGGTTTTAGACTGCTTGACCTGCGGAACATAGTTCAAGTCGCATTTGGGGTCTTTGTTCGTCAAATTCATTGTGGGATGAATTTCGTTTTCATGTACGCTCAGCACCGTAAAGATGAATTCGGGACCACCAGCGGCGGCCAACAGGTGCCCGATCATCGATTTGCTGGAACTGATGGCCAGGGAATAGGCATAATCCCGAAATACTCTTTTGATGGCCAGCGTTTCTGCAGTATCGTTGAGTTTGGTGCTGGTACCGTGTGCGTTGATATAATCGATGTCCTCAGGGTTGAGATTCGCGTCTTCCAAAGAGTTTAGCATCGATTTTTCCGCACCAATCCCTTTGGGATGCGGTGTGGTTACCTGGTAGGCGTCCATGCTGGAAGCATATCCGGCCACCTCAGCATAAATCCGTGCACCACGCTCGAGCGCATGGGATTCTTCTTCAAGAACGGCGACAGCGGCCCCCTCCCCCATCACCAGACCGGAACGCTTACGATCGAATGGACGGCATACGGTAGCAGGATCATTAGAAGATACGGATGCTGCCTTTAGCAGAACGAAGAAAACAAGCCCGATGGGGTTGATCATGGATTCTGCGCCACCGACAACCATAAGGTTGGCATCCCCCCTTTTAATCATTCGATACCCGATACCGATGGCCTGAGTTGCCGAAGCGCAGGCGGTGGTAATCGTTGCGTTGCATCCGTTTAAAGAAAATCGTTTACCGATAAGTGCTGCAGCCCTGTGCGAGTTGTTCCGAACGATAGATTCTTTGTGGACTTTGTGAATTTCTTTCCCAAACAAGTTAAAGTCGAATCCCTTATTTATTCCTACCCAATTTTGAATGTCCTCAAGGCGATTTATGGGAAGTCCAGAGGCAAGCACAACCCCGTAACGCTTACGAATGTTGTTGTTTGCGGATAAAACCGCATCATCCAGAGCTTTTTGGGCTGACCACAAGGCAAATAAGGTTCTTTTTTCCCCTTCAGCAGCGGAATCTTCCTCAAAAGTCTTTTCGATTACTTCCCAATCTTTCGCCTGAACCTCACCCACAGCCTGAACCGGAGCGTTTTTCGAATTCGGGTAAGTGATCTTACGGATTCCCGTCTCCCCGGATAGCGCCTTCTGCCAATTTTCTTGAACAGAAAGCCCAAGGGCGGTAACCATTCCGAGTCCGGTAACGACAACCCGTTTTTTCTTCATAACTTCCATTTAATAATCAGTTCTCATGAAACAGCAAATGACAATGTAACCAATTGAATATTGACTATTTAAGGTCCGCCTCTGGCGGATCAACTATAAAAAAACGATCATAAAAATGACAGAGCGACACGCGGTGCAAGCGCCTGCGCTGCGTAAGCGATATCCACAAATATTCAATATTCAATTTTCAATCGCCAATTCCGGCTTGTCCGGGTTAGGGTTTAAGTCCGCTGTAGTATTCAAATCGCTTCTTCAACTCCTCCGGATCGACCTTGTCAAAATGACTGTAGATAATCCGGTTCATGGCTGCTACGGGCTCTCCGTCCACATAAACCTCTGCTCGGCCCAGCGAGTCTCTTTTGGAGCATGAGATGATTTCCCCTCTGATATCTGCGGTGAATCCCGGTCTGAGTTGAGTCGGCAGTGTGATGTCTTCGATCAGAGACATGATGGAAGAGAGTTTGAAATCGAAAGAATAGACGATCAGCCAACCAAGCAGTTGCGCCATGGCTTCGATGAAAATCACACCGGGAACAAGCGCAATTTTCTCGAAGTGTTTCCGGTGAAACTCTTCTGAAAGCGCAAAGGTCTTACACCCGGTTATGGATTTGCCCTTTTCGATTTCCGTGACCCTGTCGTAAAATAATAGACGCATGAATACTCCGATTATCCTTTATCCGCTGTATTCTCACTGGGCGCAAACATCATGCAACTTTTTCTAAAATCAAAGAGGCACACTGCCCTTCATGGCTCTGGCAGTTGATCAATATTTTTCGAACGTCAGAGGTTAAAGGTTCTCCGGTAATGACATGAAATCCCATATTATCTTCAGCCTCAACAGAACCCGTCCCTTTGATGGTTGCCGGGACAACACCTTGCTCAAGAATTTGCATGCCGAAAATCGCATCCACCACTGGAGCTGCGGCAAGAAGATGCCCGATGGCGCCTTTTGTGGAAAAACCTCTTATTTTATCCAAGCAAGAAGCAAACATCTCATGGATCGCTTCGATTTCACTTTTATTTCCGGCACCGGCCAAATCCCCATGGGTAATGATCAAATCGATATCTTCCGGTTTTAAATTGGCGGCTCCAACAGCCTGTTGCATTGAATGCGCAATGGCATTCACCGCCGGCGTAGCCTCGTCCGCGCCCGGATCGAAAGCAAATCCGTATCCGGAAACTGAAGCCCCGTAACCCGCCCCCCGTGCATCGGCGGACGATTGAAGCTCTATGGCAAGCATACCGCAGCCCTCCCCCAAAACTGTTCTGTTTCCGTCTTTTCTTTCCAGCAGCAGCTCCCGTGCCAGGCTTAAGGGGGATACTTTTTCACTCACGCCGCCGGCAAGTGCCGCCACAGCCTTTCTGTTCCGAATCGCTGCAATTGCCTCGGCTATTGCCTGGACACCGGAGTCTGCATGGGGGGAGAATACCGTGTTGTCTCCACAGATGCCCAGACGGATGGCTACCTGACAGAAACTGATATTGTTCAGCATGGAGAGAGGCCAGAGCGGATATATCTCCTGATATCCAGTTGAAAAAAAACGCTCATAATCCAAATTGCCGTCAGTATCCATGGATTTTAAAACCGATGACAGGAGATCTTCAATCTCATAATCCACCATTCCCATGCCGGCATAAAATCCGATTTTATCACTGGGCACTTGTGGTTCATGAAAACCTGCCTGTTGAAAAGCATCCAGGGTGCATTTCATCAGCAAATGGGAATGATTGTTCATGATTCGGGAATCTCTCGGATGGATATCCAACGACTCCGGGTCAAGGCCATGAACCTGGGCGGCCATTTGATTGGTAAACCCGCTGACATCATACCCTTCTATGGGATGGATGCCGTGCTTTCCGGCCAGCAGTTGATCCCATACCGCGGACGTTTCGAGTCCGATGGCACAAACGATTCCGGCTCCGGTTATGACAACCCGATCATCCATAATGAACCGCTTTTCATTCCTCAAATGCACCGATGCATAGACATGCGTTCTGCCCGCCAAACCCGAAAGAATTTGAAATAGCCACCCGATGCTCTTGGGTCCTTGCTTCATTGGGCACATAGTCGAGTTTGCAACGGGGATCACGGAATTCATAATTGATGGTCGGAAGTATGGTCGACCGGTTAATTCCCATTATGGTCAAGACGGCCTCGATGGCGCCGGCGCCGGCTATGGTATGGCCGAGCATGGATTTGTTCGAGCTGATGGGAATGTCTTGTGCCCTCTCGCCAAAAACCTCCTTTATGGCCCGTGTTTCGGTTAAATCATTCTGTACCGTGGACGTCCCGTGAGCATTGATATACTCGACGTCTTCAGGCGTTAGAGATGCATCTTTCAGTGCCCCTCGTATGGCCAGTATTGCCCCCTCGCCTTTGGGGTGGGTATCAGTGATACGGTACGCATCCGCTGAAGTGCCGTATCCCAAAAGTTCTCCCAGTATGGGAACTCCCCTTTGGCGGGCATGTTCCAAATCTTCCAGGATCAATGCACCGGCGCCTTCGGACATGACAAACCCGTTTCGCTTCCGATCAAAAGGTTTCGAAGCGGTTTGAGGTGTTGCATATCTTTCCGAAAGGGCTTTGATTAAAACAAAACCGATAAACCCCATAAAATCCAGAGTGGCCTCACACCCGCCGGCAATCATCACATCGCTTTTTCCTTCCCGAATAAATCCATAAGCTTCACCGATGGCCTGGGCGCCTGCTGCACAGGCAGATACAATGGAAAGGTTGCTGCTCCGGCAGTCGTAAAGCAAAGAGAGCACCGACATGGCGGCATCCGGTTTCCGGCGGAAAAAATGAAGGTACGGGTAACCGCCTGCATTCATAAGACCGTTTATATCCCAGCCGCCGTTTCCATCATAAAACCGGTGCAGGAACATTATATTTTCCACAGACGGGTTGTCACCGTGGGAGCCGAGTGATACCCCCACCCTGTCTCTGTTTTTCACTTCATCCAGCCGCGCCTGCGCTGCCGCCTCCCGGGTTGCCACCCGCATGATCTTAAGCCCCCGGGATGAGAATTTATCAAGCTTTTGGCCGTGATTGTCTTCAACATCATCCAGCCATCGGTCATCCACTTCACCACCGATCTGACACGGCAATCCCGTGGTGTCGAAATTCGTGATATAATCGATTCCGGATTCCCCGTTGCTGGTTTTTTCAAACGTCTCTTGGGCATTCTTTCCCAGCGGCGTTACCATGCCGTATCCGGTGATCACGACTCTGCGTTTTGAAGTTTTTTGTGGCATTCCTTATGAACCTGAAAAAACAAACGAACTAAGTAAATGAAGCTTCCCGCAGCTAAAAAATGTTTTTTTCCGCCTGAATCTTTTTTAAAAATTCAATGGTCAGATCATCCCCATTGGTGAATGTCGCATCTTCACCGCATGATCCGCACTTGATCCGTGCACTGTCATCCGTCGTCCATGCGAGGTTTCCACACGATTCACATTTTTCCGGCAGGCTGTCCAGCATGTCCATGACTCCGGTGATGATGGATTGAACCGTCAACAGTGCCGGTACTTCGTCCATGTCCATTCCCGGTTTCAAATCCGGCGTGTCTTCGCCGAACCGGATTTTCAGCAATTCAATGGCCTTTTCGGTCAACAGGCCTTCATCGTCGATTGCGGTTCCCTCACCGAACATCTCCTCTATATGTTCAAGTACAAACTGACGGGCCATTTTGATTCCGAATGCCTGCTCCAGCCTGTAATTGATATCGAGAAAATCAAGAGACTCTGCACCCAGATCTTCGACCACTGAGCTTTCCCGCTGGATGGACTCAACATCCACTCGCAACGTCTCTGCAATGGCCTTTTTCAGTTCTTCGAAAACCTGCTCTTCAGTAATAAGATTCTGCTTCATTTCAACCCCTTTGCACACTTCCTATTTAATTTTTACCGGCCTGTGGAGCCGGTTGCTAAGCCCTCTATCCACAACAATCGTCTGTCCGATGATCCCCTTGGCGGCAGGGCTGCATAAGAACATAACCGCATCGGCGATTTCCTCAGTCATCACGAACAGCTCTTCAGGTACAAACTCGAGCTCCTCCATGTACTGTCTTAACACTTTGAACGAGTCGGTTTTGACAAGCCCGCCGCACACGCCGTTTACGGATATGTTTTTCTCCCTCAAGCTCTCCGAGCAGTCCCGCACCACGGACTCCATTGCCGCTTTCATGCTCCCCAGCGGATATGCCGGGTTGTAATAGCGGCTTCCTAAACTCGAAATAAAGACGATTTTGCCCCCGGATTGTTCCAATAGCGGAATCGATTGCTGGATACAAAAGATATTGCCCAGGTAATTGGTATCCACAAGCTGCCGCAATTCACGCTCAAGGAGCCGTTCAATCGGCTTGAAGGGCGCTTTGGCCGCATTTAAAATCAGGAAATCGAGTTTTCCGAATTTATCCTGAGTTTCCCCGATCAAATCCTTGACCGACTGTTTCTTTGATATATCCGCCTGAATCAGATGGGCCCGGCGACCCATGTCAACGATCTCTTCATACAGCTCCTCAGCCTGTTTCTGTGCTGACCCGCCGCCCTGCCGGTGACAAATCACCACATCGGAACCGGAAACTGCAAACTTCCGGGCCATGGCTTTGCCGATTCCACGGGAACTTCCTGTAATTAAAGCGACTTTATCCTTAAAGTATTCATTTTGCATAAGCAGTTAATATATTTTAAAAATGTGTTTTAAGTCAATATTCATCGGAAAGTTTTTTTGGAACGATTTTCAGAATCTGGAATAGACCAAAAGTTGGAATTAGATGAGGGTACAAATAAGGGTATTGAATCAGAATGAATAAATTTTAATCTGTTTTTATCTGCGTATATCTGCGCTTGCCGCGGCGAAGCCTGAAGCATCCGACGAAGACGGGTCCTGTGGTTAAAAAAATCAGACTTCCATGTTTTCCTGCCTCCTATTTATTTCGCTGGGCAATCAGGATCGTGATATCATCACTCTGAGGCGTGTTACCGGTGAATTGGGTCAAAGCGGTTTTGATTCGATTCATCAAATCGAATGCATTCAATTTATGTTTCGCTATTATCTTTTCCAGGCGGTCTTTTTTAAACAACGCCCCTTCCGGCGATATCGCTTCTGATACGCCGTCGGTATAACCGATGAGCTTGTCCCCGGGCTCCAGTTGAATTTCCCCTATTTTGAATTCGGCATCCGGGAAGGCACCCACCGCAGGTCCCGTCGGCATGAGATGATGTTTAATTCCGGATCTATTGGCGATAAAAGGGGGCTCATGACCTGCATTGATATAGAACAGCTGTCCATTTGTCGGATCGAGTACACCGAAAATAATGGTGGCAAACATGCTCGCTGTACCATGATTTTGCAGTAAATAATTGTTGGTAATCGGAATTGCCTGAAGCGGTTGTGTCTGATCACCACCACTCTCCGTCTGAATGGATATTAATCCATTTTTCACCGCCTCTACCTGATCGATGGTTAAACCACAGAGCTTTGTCTGGCCTGAAAAAATCCTTATCAGGCTTCTCAGCAGTGCCATATAAAGCGCCGAACCAATTCCTTTGTCGCATACATCGGCAATCACCAACCCTAAGTAATTCCCCGGTAATCTGAATACATCATAGAAATCGCCGGCCACTTGAATGGCCGGTAAAAAGCAGGTTTCTATTTTCCAGTTGGGAATATGCGGAATAGAGGCAGGTAAAAAATCTTTTTGTATTCTCCAGGCCTTTTTAAGCTCTCCCTGCAGTGCCTTTGAGTATTCTTCTGCAGCTTTTTTTGCAATGGCCAATGAGCAGTAGGATTCATCCAGTTTTGCATAGAGCCGAACATTTTCGAGTACAAGACTCATCCGTTTGGCTGTAGCTTTCATCAGCCTTGCTTTCTCTTTATCAAAGTAATCCTGCACTGAATGGATGAGGGTGAGGATACCGAAGAGTTCCTCTCCCCTTAATATCGGCACGGCCAGTGCGGATCTCGCGATATAAGGTTGCTCCGGCAGTGTCAGCCAGCGGTCATCCGTATCCGTGTTTCCGACCAAACCTAGCTTCCGAGATTTACTGACCCAGCCGGCAAGACCTCGGTCTACGATAGAATGTATAATGTCGGATTTTTTTTCTTCAGGTAGCTCTCCCCGCATAAGAATACTATTGGTAACAGAACCTTTTTCATCCAATAGAAATAGACTTCCATCCTCAGCACCGGTGAGGATGGTCGCAACTTCTACACACTTTTTTAGGGTCTTTTTCATCATCTTGGCCCTATCTGGTGAGCGGGCCATTGCAACAGATTTCTCCAGAATCTTCCGCTGCATCGAAAAAGCAGCATTCTCAGATTTGAGTTTTAAGAGCTCATTTGATTCCATGATTCTCATGCAACTCCTTTGTTAGGAGAATTGGATTAAATGCATGAACTATATTTCCGGCTTGATTTCGATTTGCTTCTGTTTGTGATGGATTGATATTGTTTTCATTTTTTGAAGACGTTTTAATAGATTAAGAATGATCTCTTGTATATTTTCGAAGCAATAGTCATGCCATTGACTAACTTCACAGTCTCTTTAAGCTTAGCAAATATGATTATCAAAGCACTGCTCGAAACCCGCTATTGCTTTTTGAATACTTTTAAACCGTATCCCGACAATTAACTAGTGTCCATCCATAAATGGCCATTTTCCCGCTAAACGGCGTTCTCCGCAGGTTTTTGCCTGCGACGGACATGAAGTCCGTCTCGGCATAAACCCTTGTGCGGCCTTGCTCAGCGAAAAAATTGCTCATTTCTGAATTGAACACCCTCCGGTACCCATTTTTCTTCGTGGATGGGCACTAACTATATTGTAGCTATTTGTCAGATCCGTTACTTCTTTCTTGAATTGTCCAT
>CAYSUA010000242.1:0-8718 GCA_964433795.1 uncultured Desulfobacteraceae bacterium
TAAGTTTTTCCTTGAGAAGCGACGGAATCACGGTATATAATGCAAACCGAACAATTCGGGACAGTTAGCATACTCTTTAATCCATGGAAGGAGGATTATCTTTCCCCATGATATCCAGTTTATTAACCAAGGTATTCGGAAGCAAGAATGAACGGGAATTAAAAAAGATTCAACCCGTTGTCGATCAGGTGAAAGCGCTTGAACCCTCCATACAATCTTTGAGTGATGCTGAATTGAAAGCTCAAACCCAGCGGTTCAAAGAGCGTATGGGCAATGGAGAGCTTCTTGAAGATATTCTTCCCGAAGCGTTTGCCACGGTCCGGGAAGCATCGGTTCGATCGCTTCAGATGCGCCATTTTGACTGTCAAATCATCGGTGGCGTGGTTCTTCACCAGGGAAAAATAGCGGAAATGAAAACCGGTGAAGGAAAGACCCTGGCCGCCACGTTACCGGCCTATCTCAATGCGCTTTCGGGAAAGGGGGTACACATTATTACCGTTAATGATTACCTGGCCAGAAGAGATACCGAATGGATGGGCCGGATTTACAATTTCTTGGGCCTCTCTGTGGGAAACATTATCCATGGCTTGGATGATACAGAACGGTTAGCCGCTTATGGGGCGGATATTTCATATGGGACCAACAATGAATTCGGTTTTGACTATCTGCGGGACAACATGAAATTCGAGAGAGAGGCTCTGGTTCAGCCGCTTCACAATTTTGCAATTGTCGATGAGGTGGACAGCATTCTCGTTGATGAAGCCAGAACGCCCTTAATCATTTCCGGCCCGGCTGAAAAATCGACCCATCTTTACTATCAGGTCAATGGTATCATCCCCGGCCTGGCCAGAGACCAACACTATACCATTGATGAAAAGGCGAGAAGCGCCGTTCTGACCGATGAAGGTGTTGCAAAAGCAGAGGGCCTTCTTAAAGTGGAAAATCTCTATGATCAAAAGAATATTGAATTACTGCATCATATCAATCAGGCACTGAAGGCACACACCTTGTTCAAGCGGGATGTGGACTATATCGTTAAAAACGACGAGGTCATTATTGTCGATGAGTTCACCGGCCGGCTCATGCCCGGGCGGCGCTACAGTGAAGGGTTGCATCAGGCCCTTGAAGCCAAGGAGAACGCAAGAATTGAAAATGAAAACCAGACCCTGGCCACCATTACCTTTCAGAATTATTTTAGGATGTACGATAAACTGGCGGGGATGACGGGAACGGCGGATACAGAGGCTGCTGAATTTAAAAAGATATACGATCTGGATGTGATGGTCATCCCCACCAATGAGACAATGATTCGAAACGATAATCCGGATTCGATTTACAAAACCAAACGTGAAAAATACGAAGCCGTACAGGATGAAATCGAAGACCTTCATCACAGGGGGCAGCCCGTACTGGTGGGAACCATCTCCATCGATGTGTCGGAGCAGATCAGTAAAAAACTGAAAAAACGGGGGATTCCTCACTCGGTATTGAATGCCAAAAACCATGAAAAAGAAGCGGAGATCATTTCAATGGCCGGCCAAAAGGGATCGGTTACCATTTCAACCAATATGGCCGGGCGGGGCACGGATATCGTATTGGGAGAAGGCGTTACGGATTTAGGCGGGCTCCATATCCTCGGCACCGAAAGGCATGAAAGCCGGCGAATCGACAATCAGCTCAGGGGTCGCTCCGGCCGCCAGGGTGATCCCGGATCTTCGCGATTTTACCTGTCATTGGAAGACGATCTTCTCCGCATCTTCGGCGGAGACCGGATTCACGGGATTATGGACAAGCTGGGTATGGAAGAAGGCGAACCCATAGAACATAACCTCATCAGCCGTGCCATTGAGAACGCACAGCGAAAGGTCGAGGGACATAATTTTGATATTCGGAAGCATTTGCTGGAATATGATGACGTAATGAACCAGCAGCGTGAGGTCATCTACCGCCAACGACGTGAAATCCTTGATGGCAAAGACTTAAAGGAAGCCATTGAAGAGATGATTCAAGAGAAGGTGGATGAGGTTGTCCGGTTGTTTGCCGATGAACAGACCGCCCCTGAAGAATGGGATGTTAAAGGCATGCGGAAAGCCGTCTTCAAACAATTCAATATCAAAATGGATTTGGATTCGAGTTCAGACAACGGCTTGAACATTGAGGATATGAGTCGGGCCATAGGAGATGGGGCATTAAAAAATTATCATGATAAAGAGGCGGTAATCGGTGTTGAGGATTTCAGAAACCTCGAACGGATTGTTATGCTCCAGACCGTGGATAATCTCTGGAAGGATCACTTGCTGAGTATGGATCACTTAAAAGAAGGCATCGGGCTTCGCGGTTACGCTCAGCAGAATCCTTTGCTGGTTTATAAGAAAGAAGGGTTTGAAATGTTCCAGGATTTGATCGAGAGGGTTAAAGAAGAGACCCTCGGTATCCTGTTTAGGATTCAGGTGGCCGAACCCGAGACCCTTGACGATCTGAGACAACCCGAGCAGGAAATGGTCTTTTCTCACGGGGAAGAACCGTCGAAACGCAAGCCGGTTCAGCGTTCTGAAAAGAAAGTCGGCAGGAATGCACCGTGCCCCTGCGGCAGCGGCAAGAAATATAAGAAGTGTTGTGGGGCATAGATTTTGCTTGTTATCCGGGAAGTAGAAACTCGGCAGATGCCCTTTACAAGGTTACCAGGAAATGCTTATACTGTTTAAGAAAAAGAACTCCGAAAGCTCGGCGATTTCTTCAACTTTCCTGTTGATAATCGCTTTGTTGGAGGATATGCATGAGCGAGGATAGACCTGATCTTGAGGAGCTGATAACATCCGAGACAGAAGAAGATGTTATTGAGCCTCCCATGTATAAAGTCCTCCTTCATAATGACAATTACACCACCATGGAATTTGTGGTTGAAGTTTTAATCTATGTCTTTCATAGACGTGTGGAAGAGGCCACCAGAATTATGCTAAACGTTCACAAACAGGGTGTCGGAATCTGTGGTACCTATCCCTTCGAAGTGGCGGAAACAAAGGTGGATACGGTTCATCTCTTTGCCCGGGAAAAGGGTTTCCCTCTCAAGTGCTCAATGGAAAAGGAATAGGCCATGATCAACAAAGAACTCAGCGTCACTCTCGGATTTGCGGTTAGAGAAGCGAAAAAGAGACGTCATGAGTATGTCTGTATAGAGCATGTACTATATGCCATCCTGCACGACAGCTCCGGTATCGATATTATTGAAGCCTGTTCCGGAAACATCGAAATCATCAAGCAGAAAATAGAGACGTTTTTCGAGGGGCATATGGAGCAAATTCCGGACGGCAAAGAATACGTGCTTCAGCAAACTGTGGGATTTCAACGGGTTATTCAGCGGGCAGTAAATCATGCCCGCTCTGCAGAAAAACAAGAGGTATCCATCGGAGATATCCTGGTCTCCATATTTATGGAGAAAGATTCACATGGCGCATATTTCATGGGAGAAGAGGGGATTACACGGCTCGATGTGTTAAATTATATTTCCCATGGGTTTTCAGATGATTCTTTTCAACCATCCTCCGGCGGTTTCCTCCGCACCGAAAAGGAGGAACAGAAAAAGAAAAAGCCGGATCCCTTGGAAATGTTCACGGTCGACCTGGTTCAGCAAGCCGCCATGGGGAAGCTGGACCCTCTCATCGGACGCCGCCACGAAATTGAGAGAACCCTTCAAGTGCTTTGCCGCAGACGTAAGAACAATCCGATCTTCGTAGGAGATCCGGGTGTCGGAAAAACCGCAATGGCAGAGGGGTTGGCCCAGAAAATCGAGACGGAAGAAGTGCCGGAACTGCTCAAGGATTGTCGTATCTTCTCACTCGATTTGGGGGGGCTTCTGGCCGGCACCAAATTCCGGGGCGACTTCGAGCAGCGCCTCAAGGGTGTGATTACGGCGCTGCAGAAGAAGAAGGATGCCATTCTGTTCATCGATGAAATTCATACCGTTGTCGGTGCGGGAGCCACCAGCGGCGGGTCCATGGATGCGTCCAATATTCTAAAACCGGCGCTGGCCACCGGTGAACTCAGATGCATCGGTTCCACCACCTATGAAGAGTATAAGAATCATTTCGAGAAAGACCGGGCTTTATCCCGCCGTTTTGAAAAGATCGAAATACCCGAACCGCCTGTTGACGAAACCGTCAAAATTTTGAAGGGGCTTCGAACCCATTACGAAGAACACCATGGCATTGCGTATACGGATTCGGCATTGAAGGCTGCGGCCGAGTTGTCTGCAAAACACATAAATGACCGGTATCTGCCGGATAAAGCCATCGACGTAATCGATGAAGCCGGCGCGTTTATCCGGTTGAAGGGCCCGTCCCATCGCAAGAAAATTAATCCATCGGATATAGAGAAAATCGTTGCAAAGATTGCAAAGATCCCGAATCGGAGCGTTTCCACATCCGACAGGGAAAAACTCGAAACCCTTGACCGGCGTTTGGAAGAAGTGGTCTTCGGCCAGGGTACCGCAATCAAAGCACTGGTTACGTCCATCAAGCGATCCCGGGCAGGGCTGGGGGCGCCGGAAAGGCCCATCGGCTCATTTCTGTTCACCGGTCCCACGGGTGTGGGAAAGACGGAAGTGGCCCGTCAAGTTGCCGCTCTTTTGGGTATAGAATTCATGCGGTTCGACATGAGCGAATACATGGAAAAGCATTCGGTGGCCCGCCTCATCGGTGCGCCCCCCGGTTATATCGGATTCGATCAGGGCGGCTTGCTCACAGACGGCATACGAAAACATCCCTATTGTGTCCTGTTAATGGATGAAATCGAGAAAGCGCACATCGATCTGTTCAATATTCTGCTTCAGGTATTGGATCATGCCACCTTGACGGACAACAACGGCAAGAAAGCGGATTTCAGGAACGTTATCGTAATGATGACCTCAAACGCCGGCGCAAGGGAAATGAGCAGCCAGACCATCGGTTTCAGGGAAGCGAATGACGAAACCGAATCCAAAGGCAGAAAAGCCATTGAACGATTTTTCAGCCCGGAATTTCGAAACCGCCTGGATTCCATCATTTCATTCAACGCCCTCACCGTGGAAATAATGGAAAATGTTGTGGATAAGTTCATGAAAGAGCTCCAATCCCAGCTTACTCCCAAAAAGATTTACCTTACCCTTACACCAACCGCTAGAACCTGGCTTGCAAAAAACGGTCACGATCCCAAGATGGGCGCAAGACCGCTGAGTCGGCTCATTCAAAAAGAAATCAAAGACAGGTTGTCTGATGATATTCTCTTCGGAAAACTCCAAAAGGGTGGTGTGGTGGTTATTGATAAGGTGGATGATCAGTTAAGCTTTGATTATTGAAGATTGATACTCGATAATCGATCTTGTTTAAGTAATACTAAACATAAATACCATAACCATTTGATATATTAATCTATTCAAGTTTCAAATTTCAAGTATCAAGTTTCAAATCCATGACGGTTTTTCTCTTATCCGAAAGGATTGCCTTTCCACCCCCAACCCTTGCTGAAAAAGACGGCCTGCTGGCTGTGGGGGGAGATTTGCGCCAGTCCCGTTTACTGCTGGCCTATCGTTTGGGAATTTTCCCATGGTTTTCGGAAGGAGACCCGATTCTCTGGTGGTCGCCGGACCCGAGACTCGTGCTCTATCCCAAAGACATTAAAATTTCCAAAAGTCTGACGAAAGTTATCCGAAAGGGTTTATTCCGAATCAGCATGGACACCGCGTTTGAAAAGGTAATCCTGGAATGTGCAAAGGTCCACCAAAAACAGGATGAAGGGACCTGGATCAACGATCAAATGATCGAAGCCTATTGTCGGCTCCATGAATCCGGCTATGCCCATTCTGTTGAGGCGTGGCTTGGAAGAGAGCTTGCCGGGGGCCTTTACGGTGTTTCGCTGGGCAAGTGTTTTTTTGGTGAATCCATGTTTACTCAAGTCAGCAATGCTTCAAAAGTATCTCTCGCGGCGCTTTCTACTTATCTTATTACAAAGGAATTCGATTTTATTGATTGCCAGGTGACCACGGATCACCTGAACCGACTCGGCGCCATAGAGGTACCAAGAAAATCGTTTCTCAGGCAGCTTCGCGGTGCCCTCGACGCTCCGACCCTGAGGGGTAAATGGGATTATCACAGATAATCAGATATAAATAAAAGACATTAATCACAACAATTCCAAGAAAAGCAGCCTTCAAAATGAAGCAAGAGGTTGAGCAATGATTAAGAGAATGTTTCTTTGTGTCGTTTCGGTGTTTGCCCTGACCCTTATATTCACCCATTCAACCTTTTCCTCCGTCATTTTGAAGAGAACCTTTTCCGAAGTGGTAAACGGCGCAGAATTGGTATTTGAGGGGAAGGTCATTTCCAAAGAGACACGGCTTTCACCGGAGAGCGGAAAACCGTTTACCTATTACACATTCGAGATTCTGGATGTGATCAAAGGGACCTATGCGGAATCTTTCCTGGAGATCGGATATATGGGCGGACAGTGGCACGGCTTGAAACTTGAGATTACAGAAATGAAGATGCCGGAAGTGGGGGAGTTGGGAATATATTTTGTGGAAACTTTGGATAAACAGCAGGTTCACCCGCTGTTCGGCTGGCAACAGGGGCACTATCGGATAATTGTCAACCCTCAAACCGGCCGGGAAATTGTCGTCCCGTTGGAGGAAGATACCGACAAGGTGAAAAGCCGCGCATTGATCCTCCAGCAGGGAACACCGCTGGATGACTTCAAAAAAAATATTCGAAACGCCATGGAACGTGCTCAATAAAGCGTCTTTATAAATATCCCGGTTTACGTCCCTATCTTGACATCACCATATTCGGCAAAATAAGATAATAAAGAAAGCATTCATCAAAGGCAGAGACTTAACCTTGGGATCGTATCGGTATGGAATGTACCTTTTGTCAGATCGTCAGCGGTAAGACGCCTACTTATTTTTTATTCGAAAATGACAAGGTCGTGGTGTTTAAGGACATCAACCCCCATGCGCCGGTTCATCTGCTGATCGTCCCCAAAAAGCATATCCGGAGCATCAACGATCTGGAAGATGACGAAAGGGAAATCGTATCGGAGATGATCATGGTTGCAAAGACAATGGCCAAAAAGATGGCGGTCCATAAATCAGGATATCGGATTTTTTTTAACGTCGAAAGGGGAGGGGGGCAGGTCATATTTCACCTGCACCTGCACCTCATCGGCGGGTGGTAAAATAATTTAAACTCGGTTGATCATGGAGGCCATATAGCCGGCACCGAATCCATTGTCGATATTTACCACCGCAACGTTTGAACTGCAGCTGTTCAACATGGAAAATAGAGCGGTCATCCCGCCGAAGCTCACACCATATCCGATGCTGGTGGGCACGGCGATAACCGGACGGCTCACCATGCCGGCAACGACACTGGGAAGTGCGCCTTCCATGCCTGCCGCCACGATCAGTACGGAAGCGTTTTCGATCATTTCTTTATGCCTGAAAAGACGGTGAATTCCCGCCACACCCACGTCGAAGACGGACTCCACCTTGTTTCCCATCACTTCAGCCGTGATAAAGGCTTCTTTGGCAACAGGTATATCGGACGTTCCGGCTGAAACCACCAGGATCGTACCTTTTCCCCGAATATCTATCTCATGTTTTTTCCATACGATCATCCGGGCATCCTCGTGGTACACCGCATCCGGATATCGTACGAGCACTTTTTCTGCCTTTTCCGCTTCGATTCGGGTGACCAGAATTACGTTTTCCTGGATAAGCATTTTCTCCATGATTCCGATGATTTGGTCTGGTGTTTTCCCCTGGCCGAAGATGACCTCCGGAAACCCCTTGCGAAGGGATCGGTGATGGTCTATATGTGCATATTCGATATCCTCACAGGATATATTGGTGAGCGTATTGGCCGCCTCTTCTATGGAGGTTTCGCCTTTTGCAACAGCTTTTAGGATGTCATGAAGTGATTGTATGTCCATAAATGTAGATCCTTAATCCAAATAATTGTATTTTGATATATAATACCGTATTGCCCTTTTGGTCAATCGACTTGTTTGAACTGAGGTTAAAGGGTTCAGCGTTCAGGGTTCAAAGTTCAAAGGTTCTAACCGATTGAAAATGCGAATATCTCATGATCTTGAATAATCAGCATAACGCGTTGGGTACGTGGGTTTTTCAACCCTGAACGTTGAACCCTGAACCGCTTAACCTATGTAGAGGAATGTTGAAGCGCTATGAAAATTGTTGTCATTATACCTGCACGGTATCAATCCACACGTTTTGAAGGAAAAGCACTGGCTCTCATTGCAGGAAGGCCCATGGTGCAGTGGGTTTATGAGCGATCTGTTCAGGCTGAGCGTGTCGATGATGTGGCTGTGGCGACAGACAATCAGCGTATAGTTGATGTGGTGGAAGGATTTGGCGGTAAAGCAATTATGACCTCGGATGAGAATCGATCCGGAACCGACCGGGTCGCGGAAGCTGCTGCCATTATGGGTTTAGCCCCGGACGACATCATCATCAATGTTCAGGGTGATCAACCGCTTCTTGATCCTCGCAGTCTCGATCAGGTCGTTTCCCCTTTCTTCACCGAAGCGGATATTGAAATGAGTACTTTGGGTTTTCCTATCGAAAACGAGAGGGAAATTACCGATCCGAAAGACATCAAGGTTGTTTTTGATCAAAAGGGGTTTGCGCTCTATTTTTCCAGATCGACAATACCGTTTTGCAGAGAT
>CAYSUA010000243.1:0-8703 GCA_964433795.1 uncultured Desulfobacteraceae bacterium
TACAGTTCGAGTTGCCGCAGCTATCTCCGCGCAGCGGTTCAGTTCATGCAGAAGTTCTAGACTGAAGCGATCAGCGTTTTCACCCTGATAATTCTCTGAGATATCCAACCAAGAGGTGAAAATATCATCCGCCCCAAGAACCTGCGATATGTCTGACAGATCAGGGAAGTGGTTTTAACACAAGCGTGAAGATCAGGGACGAGGTTAGGTATCAGATTCTGATCAAAATTCCTTTCTATATTTCTAATTTTAAAATCTTTATAGTTTTTATCGGGTAATTATTAGACCTTATTCAGATTAAAACATGTAATTTCCGGTGGCGCGCCTAACCTAAAAGGAAACACAAGGGTTCCGATACCACGATTGACATAAGTATAACCATATGGTTCTTTGACCAGCCCCATCAGATATCTTGAAGGATTATCAATCGGGATAAGATGATGACTCAGAAAAGGAATAGCTACCTGTCCCCCATGTGTGTGTCCCGTAATTGTCAAATCTATTTTCATATCTTCCCGAACATCTGACATGATATCAGGACTATGTGACAATAGAATCTTAAAGGCATTGTGGGGAACGTTTCGCATGGCTTTAGTGAGATCATAAGAGAACCAGACGTCATCGATTCCAGCAATATGAATACTCTCTTTCCCACGAAGAATAGGCATCGATCTGTTACGCAAAACAACAAACTCTCTTTTCTCCAACTCACGCACCAATCTCGTTTCGGTTTCGATTCCATCCCATTGATCGTGATTCCCGAGAACAGCTATTTTGTATCCCTCTTTTAAATTGCTCAGTACATCAATCACCATTGCTAAGTAGTCACGCTTTGCTGTTGGCAGCCATCGTTTCCAAAAATCATTTACCGCACCTGTAATAATATCACCTGTAATGATCAGCAGGTCCTTGTCCAACTTGTTCACTTTTTCAACGACTTGCATCAGGTATTTCTTTCCAACCCAAAAACTGGCGTGCAAGTCGGATATTTGAACAATACGAATATTATTGAATGCAGGCGGAAGGTTAGAAAAGTTCAGATTCAGGTGGTTGGTTTCAATGTTGTTCCTTCTTTCATACGCAAGACCAAACAAAGCTAAAATTGATAATCGCAGACTGTATTTAATGAAATTGCGGCGATTGAATTTGCGATCGAGAAATTTGGTCACTTTATACCATCTTTACTTGATAGGAACGAATGTGAGGATATACTGGGACAATGTTGAAATATTTACCATTTTAAAAAACGGGGACTACGGGACTAAGGATATATGTTCGCCAGTGATTCTCTGATATATCAAAGAGAACCGCGGGCAAGGGCTTCGTCGGCAAGCTTTTCTAAAACATCTTCTGATCCGGCAAAGGACTTTGACCATGCTTTCTCGGAATGCAGCTCTTCCAAGACCCACTTGGCTAATGCATTCTGATCCATTTCGGGAAGTCTTGAAGCTTCCTCGAAGGCTCTCTTAAGCAATTTCGTCATATTTCACATGTCCTTTCTCATTCGTTTCTTTCGATATCTATTCTATAATATTCTCCGAATTATTCAATAAATAAATGTACCCACCTCTATCCAAGACCTTAAAACAAAAGGATATTTTGACAGAATAGTCTCATTATATCATTTTTTGATATTTTGTGTGAGGCACAAAATATCGGCACTTCCGATTTCTAATGAAACCATATCGTCGTCCCGCTTTTCCAATAGAATATCAGTTAGGATGGTGAATATATGTGAGCGCATTCTGGTGCCAACAGCTGAAAAGAGTGGCACTGCCTCCGTCTAACTCGTTTTTTATTGACAAATCACCACATATAATAATTAGTAATACAGGTTAGATCTAAACGCCGGGTTATCCCGGGTTGGCGGTTCACATAGGACAGCCGGGCGAAAATCTATTGTATCAAATGAAAAAGGAGAACACATATATGCAATACCCCGCTATGCACCGCATTCAGCAGACTTTTCAGGCAGATTCCATTCAGGACATCGAGGGGGCGGTCAGAGAACAGATGTCCACCCGAACCTTTCCGATATCCACCGGCGCTAAAATAGCAGTGGCCGTTGGATCCCGCGGAATTCACGACATTCAGCCCATCGTCAAAACGGTGGTCGCATGTCTAAAGGAGATGGATCTTAATCCGTTTATCATTCCCGGTATGGGCTCACACGGCGGGGCCACGGCCGAGGGGCAAATCGGCGTGCTGGCAGACATGGGGATTTCACAGGCCACAGTGGGCGTCCCTGTCGTATCCAGCATGGAGGTGGTATCCCTGGGGAAGCTTGAGTCCGGCTACAATGTGTTGTTCTCCAAAGACGCCATGGATGCCGACGGGGTGTTTGTAATCAACCGGGTCAAACCCCACACCCTGTTTCGCAGACCGGTGGAGTCCGGTCTTTGCAAGATGCTGGTGATCGGCTGTGGCAAACACAAAGGAGCGGAAAGCATCCATGCCTTTGGTGTGGCCGACGCCATTGAACCGGCGGCCAAAATCATTATTGAAAAAGCACCGATTATCTGTGGCCTCGCGGTCCTTGAAAACGCCGGCGGGGGCACACAGGCTCTCGAGCTTGCCATGCCTGAAGCGTTTATCCAAGTCGACCGGAAACTCCTTAAGGAAGCGTGGAAGTTTTTTCCAACATTACCGATAAAGAAGCTGGATCTCCTTATTATGGATGAAATCGGCAAGGATATCAGCGGCAGCGGAATGGATCCGAATATCACCGGACACTGGCGGCGGGACGGTGGCGATCGGGACCCGGATTACCGGTTCATCATCGTTCTGGACCTCACAGAGCCATCCCATGGAAACGCCATGGGTATCGGCTGGGCGGATTTGACCACCAAACGGCTCATGGACAAAATCGATCTGGATGCCATGTATATGAACGCCATCACCTCAGGCGTTTTTCGGGCCGTGAGATTGCCAATCGCTCTGGACACCGACCGGGATGTCATCGATACAGCCCTGGGGAAAGTACCGGATCCGGTTCATTCCCGGGTCGCCCGGATAAAGAATACCCTGGAGCTCGAAACGTTTTGGGCGTCAGCCGCCCTGGTTTCGGAGCTGAAAGAAACCGACAGCGTGTCGGTATCGGAAACATCATCGGATATGGTATTCGACGCGGAGGGGCTGCTGCTTCCCTTCAAAAGAAAATATCATCTGTCACGATAATCAGTCACATCCCACGGGTTTGGGCCAATGATCGGTGATACCGGCTTCGATATTGGGGGGCTGGCAGGAAAGCCAGGGGGTCTCCGACAGGTTTTTGGCTCTTAATTTTATGGCGCAGGGATCGTCGATAACCGAAAGCATCAGGCGGTCATTTTCCAGTTTCCAGTAGTAAACCCCGATTCCGTCCGGACAGACCGGGTCGTTGGCAAACAGAACGCGATCTCCGGCCACAATAAACGTTCCGATATTTTTCCAACCTGTGGCTTTATGAATGATTCGATAAGTGCCCTTATTGAGCTGCATTTTCCAGATACCGGTTTCCGGAAACCAGTCCGGGCAGCGTCTGCAGGGGACGATCGCATTTGTTTTTTTTGCCCGCTTGGCATAGGTACCGTCCAGAATGCCGGGTTTATTGACCAGGGGAACCGTATAGGCAAAGGGTTCCCGTTTCAGCAGTTCGCCCCATAGTTTTTTAATATCCGGGGAATCTTGACCGGCCTCGGCACCGAGCGATAAAAGCACAAAAGGAATTAAAATGATCATTACGGTTATGAAATACGATTTGTTCCTTGTTCTCATTTCAATCTTCCTTAAAGAGACCGGCATCAAACCGTTTTAATACGTCTCATGGGGGTGGATTTTCGATTCACATCCACAAGACCCGGGTGCTTCAGGCAGCAACAGACTGAGATAACGCCTTTTTCAGCGGTCGAACGCGTTTGTGCTTGCGCAGACTATGCCATAGGTCCCAATCTCTCTGAAGATTGAGCCAGAATTCGGGGCCGGTCCCAAGGGCCTCTCCAATGGCGAGCGCTGAGGCAGCAGTAATACCTCGCTTGCCGTTAATGATTTCATTCAATCTGGCATAAGGCCATCCCAAATGCCCGGCCAATTCTGTTTGTGTAATGCCCAACGGTTCGAGGAACTCTTTCAAAAGCATTTCTCCGGGGTGTGTCGGGGGTCTGTTTTTAGGTAGCATGTTGTGTTTCTCCTCGCCCGGATATGTCGGAACCAAACAGGAAAATGGCAGATCAATGACGGATGATTGTTGAATTTCGATCAAGTTATTTTTGCCATAAAAAGCATAGAATTACAATTAATTGCCTAATAATGATCGGTTTGATCTGTCGAAAGAGGCTTGACATCCATCAATTAGCATGCCTTTTTATGCGATCTATTATTTGTATATCAATGTAACGGGTGGGATAAAGGAATATGGAAAAAGGAATCTGTGTTTATTGCTCATCCAGTGATGCGGTGGGTGAGAAATATGTTGCTGCAGCTCAAGCACTGGGAAAATTGATCGGAGAAAAAAGATACCGATTGATCTACGGCGGGGCAACCGTGGGTCTCATGGGGGCGGTTGCTCAAGCGGCTCTGGATGCAGGCGGTCGGGTTACAGGAATCATCCCTGAAAAGCTTCAATTTCTCGAAAACGGCGCGGTAGACGAGCTGATCGTAAGCAACGGTTTAAGAGACCGCAAACACGAGATGGAAACCCGAGCGGATGCCTTTATCGCCCTTCCCGGCGGTTTCGGCACCCTCGAAGAGGTACTGGAAATCTTAACCCTGAAGCAGCTCAACTATCACGACAAACCGATTGTGTTTATCGATACGGATGGATTCTTCACCGATTTAAAGGGGATGTTTCAGCGGATATACGAGGACCGCTTCACAAAGAAGCAGTATCAGAATTTCTATCATTTCGCTGCAGACCCCGAGGAAGCCATGTCCTATATCGAAAACTACACACCGCCGGGGTTCGTGAAGAAGTGGTTTTAACCCGTGTCCATCCAAAAATGGCCATTTTCCCCCTGAGCGGCGTTCTCCGCGGGTTTTTGCCTGCGACGTACAGGAAGTACGTCTCGGCATAAACCCTTGTGCGGCCTTGCTCAGTGAAAAAATTGCTCATTTCTGAATTGGACACATTTTTGGTTCATTAGGGTAATCGATGTGATCCGCCGCCGAAGTTCCTTGCGTTTTTTGATCAATTCGTCGTCATTTTTCATGGAAATTTGACGACAACCTATACAAAATTCTCACATTACCGTATGAAAACAACTCATGCTTGGGATTTCATGTGCTGCTTGGGGGGAAGGATCGGGTAAGCCGATACTACTTTTTCTCTTCGGGATTCAATAGCGCTTTGATTTTATCATCGATCTGTTCGATGGTTGAACCGGTTACAAAAAAGGCATACGGGTTCATGGATGATACGGCCGGTGCATTGTCTTCCTTTTCTTTGCCCGTGGCAAACACGGAGAGCGAATAATCTTTCTCGCCCTTTAAGGTGATGCGCATCGTCGGGTCTTTATCTGCAAAGTCTTCTTTGTTCTTGTCTTCAATATAGGCTTCGCAGCTCAGGTCTGTAAAATAGGAAATCAGGTCCTTCACTTTGGATGCGTCCATGATTTTGCCGTCTGCTGTTTGCCATTCAAATTGCTTCGGAGCATCTTGTTCAGATCCCTTATCTTTTTCTGATTCCGTGCCTTTTTCTTCCTTTTTTTCGGAAGGCTTTTCCTTCTGTGAAATTAGCGTCGTGGATTGATCCTTATAAATCTCCACTGCCTTGATCTCGTCTTCTTTAAACGATAGAACGATTTTGTCCCGAAGATCGTCTGCCGATTTTTCAAACTTCGTTCGAAAATACCCCCGTGCATGGTAGATGTTCGGATCACCGGCCAGTTTGATAAACGTATGCTGGTAGGTTGATGCTGCTTTTCCGATATCCAGATCTCGACTCAGGTCGCCTCCGGACCACGCCTTTACCGTGATTCTTTTATCATCGTCCAGTTCGTATCGAACGTAATTTTTCGATTCTGAAACCAGAGCGGTAACCGATAAGTTCGCAAGAACATCCAAAATATCGTTTACCCTTCCCTCGTCCGCCGGATATGCCTTTTCCCCGACAAACCAGTCGTCGTCTTTCTTGTTCAGCAGGATCTTCTCCCCTTTGGTTGTGATCTCGAGTTTTGATATCTTTTTTCCCGATACTTTCGGAACATCCGGAAGTTTATAATGGGTGCGGTCGGTTTTATGAAAGACAAGATAGGCGACCAACGCAACAATGACGACAACGAGTGCGATATATTCTTTCTTTATTCGCATAAAGCCTTACCTTCCTACTGAAAAATCATCTGGATCTGTTTCTTTCTGGAATGACGGCGTATCCAGATGAACAGACCGAATAGGATCACCAGCACCGGAAGCCCGGCAATATTAAAAGCCTTGATAAAGGTTTTCCCAAATGTACTGGTATCTCGGAGGGGATTAAACCGCTGCTCCTTGCTCCTCATCACAGCAATATCCTCCCGCTGGTTCAGGGCATCCAGAACATTCAAGATGAACAGGGCGTTTGGCGTTTTGCCCTCGCGATCCAAAACATTGTCTTTGAGCATTTCCGACGATGCCATTATGAAGATCTTGGTTCTTTTGCTTTTGGCAAGAAAGCCGCCCTTGCCCTCAATCTTGGACAAATCAAGGTCCGGCGTCGCCGGTTTTTCCGCCTCTTTTTCTGCTTTTCCGGTCTCGTTCTGCTTTACGTTTCCAGGTTTTTCTTCTTTAGGGACAATCTTCTCCGGCATCGGTTTTCCGTCAAAATAGCTGGAAAACTCCCCTTCCAGGAGATATGCCAGCGGAAAACTTTCAAAATCCTCTTTCGAATCCGGCGGCCTGAGGAACATGGGATTCAAGTTGATATTTTTTTTCATCTCCCAGGATTTGTCCGACGAGGAAAACAACCGGTATGCACTGATATTGTTTTTGGAAATCCGCTCTTCATTCAGTTCAAGGGGAGACATTCGGATTGCCACCAGCCCCTTGATGTGCTTCATGAAATCGAGGTTTTTATTGATATTCCGGTTCTTAATGAGTGGAACAAAATAGATGGAAACCTCTCCCCCGCCCATTTGCTGGGGCAATACCTCTTTGTGACTGTTTTGATCCATGACGATGGATTTTTTACTCCGAATCCCATAGTGATCGAGCAATTTCTGAAGGCCGGTGTCCAGGGGTTTGAGCATTTGGCCCGGTGGCGCACCCATGCCCTGCCGGCCCTGGGGCCTGACTTCCTGGAAAGCATCTAAAAATAAGGCCAGATTGGTTCCCCGCATGAGTGCCTGATCGATCTGATAGAGTTGATAATCGGTAAACTTTTCTGTGGGCCGTGCAATGATCAGGCATTCTAAGCTTTCGGGTATGGCTCCATCTTTCAGGTCTATCGGCTTAATGGTGTAACCCCGGGAAAGAAGGTTTGAAAAATTGGTCATCCCGTCCGGGTTCCCCTGCCGCGCCATCATCGGGGAGTTTGTCACCATCAACGTTCCATGACCGGCCAGGTAACCGATTTTCTCGTTAATATCCACAAGGGATTCGAGATTGTCATTGATCACTTCCTCGAGCTGCGCGAGGTCCATCAGGTTATACTGGGTTCCGATGATGGGGATTCGGATAACATCCAATATCTGAATGACCTGCGTCTTCTCACCGTAAGTCAGCATCAGGCCGATGGTTCCCGTCCCGGCTTTGATATTATTTTTGGGATATGCCGGCCATTTTAAGTTTACCAGGTCGGGGTCATCCAGCTTTATGTTGGAATCTTTACCGGAAGAGGGATCGATATGGGCATATTCCAGTTTGTTGTATGTTTTCTTATTTAGGGATGAGACAATCTCCTTTAGCCGATCCGGATAATCAGACAGCTGTTTGAGCCCCATCAAAGAAGCCACCTCTTTCAGGGTTGATGAAAGGATCAATTGTACTTTTATCTTTTCCGGCAGGGATAAAAAGGCGCTGATTTTGTTGTTGAGTTTTTGGATGGCGGTGGTCAGTTGATATTCCAACCCGTCTATGGTGGTAATGGTGGGTATTCGCTCCACCATGTCGCCATGGATGAGTACAAGCCCCATGTAGGCTTTCTTGAACTTTACCGCATCCTTCTCGACAGCTCGGATCTGAACCGGGTGTATCCCGTAATCGCTTGCCAGTTTCTGATTTTCACTGGCCGTTGGGGTCACCCCTTCGGCTTCAGGGCTGACGTTATAAAAACGGTAATTGAAAAACTGGTTGGCCTGTATGGCATACTCTTCGAGCAGATCGTGGAGATACCGTTCGAGGTTGTTATAGGGTGCGGGGAGATTTTTCGTAAAAAACACATTAAGGGTGAGGGGCTCTGACAGCGTCGAAACCACTTTTTGACTGGCTTTGGATATGGAATAAATATTACTGGCGGTGAGGTCTACTCTGAAAAACAGCGTCAATCCCGCAATGTTGAGCAGCACAATAACCACACAGTAGATGACGAATTTAACGTATTTCGAATACTTCGGTTTGGTTTTCATTTCTATCTCCCTAGCTCTTTTCCTGCATAACCAGATGTGAGCCGTAGAGCCCGAGGAAAACAATGCTCAAAAAGTAGAGAATATCACGTGAATCAATAATACCCTTGGCAATATTGTTAAAGTGATAGTCCGCGCCCAGATAACTGATAACCCCCAAAAGCGACCGGGGAAAGAAAAAAAGCATGGT
>CAYSUA010000244.1:0-8699 GCA_964433795.1 uncultured Desulfobacteraceae bacterium
CCTTAATAAGACTCGCCAGGAATTGAAGGGACATCCATATTCGGCCATAGCACTCCGCGGGGTCGATGTAAGAATTAAGGCGCTTAGGGCGATGGAAAAAGATTTACAGTCAGGAGAACGAATCGCTCTGAGGCTATAGGATTATACTATGGCGATACAACTCAACAGAAAATTCCGTCGACAATATGACAGGCTCTTCAAAAAGGATCCATTATCTGCAAATTTCTTCCTGCTTTTAGCGGAGCTAGCCGATGAAAATGGCCAGGTGGCTACCAATAAGGAAGAACTCGCTGAATTGATAGCGATCCGGTTTGAAGATCCCGAGGAGTACGCTTTATGAATCGAGGCTATGTCAGGTTGTGGAGGAGAACGGCGGATTCCAGAGTATTCCAAAACGAGGGCCTGTTAAAAGTCTGGATATGGTGCCTGCTTCGGGCAAATCACAAAGAAATTTGGGTGTCTATAAAAACGGGTAGAGGGCAAACTGAGGTTCTATTAAAACCAGGTCAATTTATATTTGGAAGAGACTCTGCAGCAAAAAAACTCCGCATGAAGCCTACAACCGTCTGGGTTCGTATGTTGAAACTAAAAACACTCGGAAATATTGACATCGAAAGTAACAGGCAATATTCAATAATAACCATAATAAATTGGGAGAGTTACCAAGCCCCTAATGAAAAAAATGACAGCGAAAATGACTACCGTATGACAGGCAAGCGACAGCCAAATGACACAGACAAGAATGATAAGCATTATAAGAATAACAAATATGTCGAATCTGCAAAGAAAATTTTAGAAAAAATAAATTCCCTATCCGGTAAAAACTTCAAAAATTACGATCCTATCTTAGCTGTTTTAAAATCCAAAACTATAAAAGCAACTGAATCAGATTGCCTGAAGGTTGTCGAGTTCAAATGGAAAGATAAATATATCCGTGAAAATGGATTTTTCACACCCGCGTCCTTATTCCGAATAACGAAATTTAAGGCTAAGCTGGACGAAGCGAAAAATACAACGGTTGAAAAAATAAAAGAACCCCGAACCATAAGAGCGGGAGATCCGGATATATTAGCGAATGAATGAATTTTACAACATACCGCCCCAAAGCCTTGAAATCGAAGAATCTCTATTAGCGGCTTTCTTATTATACCCCGAGACTCTACCGGATATCGTTGACCTGATCGGCCCGGACGATTTTTATCGATCGGCCCACCAGAAGATATTTAACGCCTGCATAACGTTGCATAAGTTAGGTGAGCCGGTTGATCTGGTATCTGTCAGAGAGCGACTGAAAACCCAAGGGGAATTGGAAGCCATTGGCGGTGCAACATATTTAGCGACAATTACCGAGGCGCCGATATCGATCAATCCTGAACACAGCGCAAAGATTATCAAAAACAAATCAATCCTTCGTCGCACCATCGAGCTATCAAATCAGGTTGCCAGGAAATGTTTTGAGTCTCGAGAGGATCCTGCAGAAATCATAAACAGCGCCCAACAGGAATTGCACCGCATTGAACAATCCCTGATAGGCAAAACCAACTGGCACGATTTAGACGAATTATCTATTGAGCGGGTGGACGCCTATGAAGAGATGAATAAGAATTATGGGAACATAACCGGTATCCCTTCAGGGTTTCCGGATCTTGATTATCTTACCGCGGGATTCCAAAAGGCCGATTTTATCCTTTTGGCCGCCCGACCAAGCATGGGTAAAACATCGCTTGCCTTAAACCTGCTTGATAATATTGGCGAATCCGGAAATGCATCTGCCATATTTAGCCTTGAGCAACCTAAAGAACAACTCTACGACCGCTTGCTATCGTCCAGATCCCGGGTGAACCTTCAGCGATTCAGAACCGGCCGATTTCAAAGTGATGACTGGATGAGAATATCAGACATTGCCGGCGGCATGATCGATCTTCCGATCTGGATAGACGACTCTCCAGGCCTTCACTATTCAGAGATAAAACGCCGAGCCAGGTATTTGAAACGAAAACAGGATATCAAAGCTTTTTTTATTGATTATTTGCAGCTTTGTTACGGTGACGGCGCCATCGAATCAAACGAGTTTATCACGTCAATATCTCGAGCATTTAAAGAATTAGCCAAAGAATTGAATGTGCCGGTAATCGCTTTGTCTCAGCTTAACCGGTCTTTAGAGAAGCGGTCCAACGATAAGCGCCGCCCCCTACTATCCGATTTGCGCGGTTCCGGATCTCTTGAACAAGATGCGGATGTGGTCATGTTCCTGTATCGCGATGAGGTCTATAACGACGATGAGAATAATCCAAACAAGGGTATCGCTGAACTAAATATATCAAAGCAAAGGAACGGCCCGACCGGTGTTATCAAGCTGGCATGGCTGGACCGGTTCACAAGGTTTGAGAGTTTAGCAAGGGATTGATTGACCTGGAGCCACATCGGCTAACCGGATAGGAAGCAGCTATGTATAAGCTATACATTTTGATAAAGGGCATCTTAAATGAGCTTTTCGAGCTCAAATCGAGCTCTTGGGCAAAGCTTTGCATCAAGGGCCGGGTAAGAAAAGGTAATAATCTAAACAGTGAAAAAAGAGCTATGCATGTGCACAGCTTCTAAAAAACCAAAAAAAGAGGGAGGTTAATCATGTCTGATTTTTTTACAGAGAAGCCGACTCCGCAAGCGGCTATGCCGGATCTTGACATCGGATCATTGTTAAAAGCTATTTTGCCGGGCGTCGCCGCGTTGACCACAAAGCGGCCGGAGTCGGTTATGAGGACGATCAACGTCCTCCAGGCCGGAGAACAGTCCAGCGACAAGAAGCGGATCAAGCAGTTTGGCATAGAAGCACTAAGACTGGGGGCGGATAGTTCTCCGGAGATGATCCTCCAGCTCGCCGCAAAGCACAAGGTCAATCCTAAAGTCGCCATGGAGTATTTGAATCAGTTTACCGAATTCCGCCGGGCTAAAAAAGTCGGTCGCCTGGACGATCTCAAGCTCCGGAACGCGGAACGCGAGTCCCAGCGCATGGACTCAAAGGACGATTTTCTCTCCTCGATTATGGGAGCTGGGTCGACGCCGCTCGATGCTTTGGAAATGGGAGGCATGGCCGGGGTTAATCTTCCCGGACTGAAACGGAACGAGCTGACAATGAAGGGCATGAAAGCCGGATATCTTCCGGCACAGGTCGAGGGAGTATTCGATTTAATCGGGCTGGACAAGCCGAAGCCACCGACAAAGGACGATATCAAGCTCCAGAAAATCGAAACCGTTGACGCCTCCGGAAACCCGGTCACCAAATATCTACCGATCGAGGATGTTATCGGCCAGGAATTCCCGAAGTGGATCAAGCCGGGCAAGGAAACGGGCAAGGATAGAGAGCCCAGCGAGAAAGACGAGCAAATGATCCGGGTCCGGAAGCTTAACGCATTCTCAAAGCTCCGGGGCTTTTCCGATTATTTAGGAATCGGAGATCCGGAAATGTCCGACAAAATCGTCCAGGACGTCATTAATTATAACAATCTCCTCGCGAAAAACATTCCGCACTTTGAGGCTATGCAAGAGGCGCGACGCATGACCGACCAAAAGTATCCAACCTCAGAAACCGCAGACTCGATACCGGGTCCATCCATGACGGAGAGCCTGGGGTTCTTAGGCAACAAAAACAAAGCCATCGAAGATGTTAAATCGTTAATCGTTGATGGATACAACGAAACATTGATTCGACAAGCCTTGAGCGATAAAGGATGGAAGCCGGAAGATATAGAGGACATCTTGAACAAAGCACAAGGTAACGCCGCTCCAGCCGCAAAACCAGCAAACCAACCCGACCCCTTAGGTATCCGATAGAGGTGTCCGATGAACATCCAGGAAATAAGGTCAAAGTATCCTCAATATAACGATTTGAGCGATGCACAGCTCGCCGAGGGCATGCATAAAAAATACTATTCCGACATGCCTTTCGAGGACTTCTCGGAAAAGATCGGGCTGGCAGATCCAATGCCGGCACCGGAAACCGTCGCACCGGAAACCACCATCACACAACACACAGATACCATTGAACCGCAAATGGCAAGCAATCTTTCCCTAATGGAGCCTGGCCATGGCCAGGCGACCAATTGGAAAGGAGCTGCCGAACTTTTAAAGACCACGCTTGCGCCCGGAGGGGTTAAAAAAGAGTTGAAAGAAACTGCGATCGCAGCCGGTAAAACGCTTATGGGTCCAGGAAAGATTGCCGTCGATGTAACAAATTTCGTGCAAAATGCCGGGCTGGGATCCGCTGAGAAAATGCTCGAGCTTTTGGGCGCTCCAGGAGCCGCGGAAAAAGTCGGCGAATATCGAGAGGACGTATCCGGAACAATGGGTGATCTTGTGGACACAATGAAGGTGCCGGGTCCATATTCTTCTTCCATCGATGTCGGGTGGTCGATGCTCTTGGGCGGAGGGGCCGGGGCCGGGATGAGAAAGCTCATGGAGCGATCGGACATCTTGGCGCAAGTCGCAAGACAAGCCGGGATCACGGAAAGCTTAATGACGACCGGGATCAAGTCCGGGCTGGTCGCCGCGGCCGGAGATCAATTGATAATCGATCCATCCTTGGAGATTATCGACAAAAAAGTCGAGGCGTCGGATCTCTCTCCGACCACAAAGAATTTGATCCGGGGAACCGCTCCTTTGATCCTTGGGCTCCTCTCCGGAGCGACGATCGAGTTAAAGCTCGATCGCATGCTCAAGAATCCGCTCGCCGTTGGATTCTTCGACGGCATGGCCAGGAAAAAGATGTCGCCGGAACAGGTATTCGAAAAGATGAAATCGGCTCCGGATCCAGAGGATTTTAAATTCATGGATATGGACGAAGCCGAATTCCTTAAGAGGGCAAACACTCCGGAAGGCTTCGAACCTATAGGGGAAACGGTCAAGGCTCCTCCGGGATTTAAGCCGATTGAGCCGGAGGCTAGGGGCCCAAAATCTGAGCCGGTACCGGAAGCCGAAACGCCGGCGGATTTGACACCCGGGAAAACTTCTCCATCACCCGGGACGGAAACCGTGACACCTTTCGATTTGAGAAAGACTCCTCTAGAAAAGACACCGGTACAGATCGAGAAACTTAATAAGCACGAAAAAGCACTCCGGGAATATAGCGATTATATCAACGGATTGACACCGGAGGACCGGGCAAAAGTCGAACACATGATCCAGCCGGAGCCGAACCGACCGGCGAGCGCTCTCTATAAGATCAAAAAGGCATTGCATAGCTCCGACATAGCTCAAGAAAAGCCAAAGGTTGAAATTCCCAAAGAGGCTCCAGAAGCGCAGATCTCACAAAAGGCCGCTACAAAGACACAAAAAAAGGCGAGATCGTCCAGCAGAGGAGGAGCTAGGACGCTACGCGGAGCAATTAAAGCGCTGGGACATATCAATTTTCTCAATTTCAAAGGCGAGCTGGCCAACATGCCGACGGCGGTCAAGTGGTTGTCGCGCAAAAACGGATTGCCGATCGATCTCATGGAGCAAGAATTAAGATCCGACGGATGGATCGGAAAGGATGAAACACTCCTTGAGATCCTCCGGGACCAGGAGGTCTTGAAACGCGATCGGATAACCAACGTTGAGAGCTGGGGAACCGACAAGAAAGGCGTTAAGCTCACCGAACAGGAGCAACGATTCAAGAAGGGGATGAAATGGGATCCGGAAGAACCTCCGGAGGGGGATTATACCCGGTTAAAGGCACAGGAATTGCCGGAAGGCTCCGACCTGACCATCATTGACGGCCAAACCGCAACCGGCTGGGATGTCTTTAAAGTGAAGCGGGAAGGAAATAAGGTCATCCTGGAGGATGGAACCGACATAGAGCTAAACAAAAGCGATATTGTTGATGTTCTGTCCGATGATCTTCCGGCCGATCTCAGAAAGACGCCGGCGGAATACGAAGCCGACAAACCGGGCGATCCGCTAACCGCATCCGAGGCACAGCTCGACTTTGATTTTAAACCCAAGAGCAAGGAGCAACGCCTCGAGGTTATCGAGGGCAACGAGCTTCCTCCGGATTTCCAGAAAGTGACCATGCAGACGACCGGCTATGTTAAAGGCGAGGGTCTGGAGATACAGGACATGGGCGACGCTGCCAGCCTGTTAGCCCATATCCGGAAAAGCGCTCAAGAGCATTTTTACTCGATTGCGGTCGATGGAAACGGAAAGATCCTTGAAATCCATAAATACGGAAAAGGGGAGCGATCGTCGACCGGCGTCTCGGTTCTGGAGGTTGCCGGACACATCTTGAATGTTCCGGGAACCAAAAAGGTTTATTTTGCTCATAACCATCCTGGAGGGGTGCCGGAAGCAAGCAAACAAGATATTGACCTCCGCGAGAGTCTTCAAAGAACCCTGGATCTCAAGGATATACCAAGCGATTTTTTCGCGATCGGCGGAACCCAATATAAAGGGTTTAACTATATTCCGGAGCAAGGCCATTTTATCAAATCAACCGAAATGGATATCCAACCGATTAATCGAACCGAAGCGATACCGGAAAAAGAAAGGGTTCTCCGCAAACGAGTTCCAAAAGACGCGCCGGTCCTCAACAATCAAGATGAGATGCGAAATTATTTGGACATTCACTATTCGGGAAAAGAGGGGTTTGTTTATCTCAACTCACAGCTCAAGCCTTTGGGATGGCTCCCATATCCAAAAGGCCGGAAGATGAAGGAAGGGGCCGCGGCGATCATCGCCAAGGGTGAGGCGCTCAATGCTCGCGGAATGATATTCCGGACGAACCGGGAACAGATACCAGGCGACATGAAAAAGCTTCTCGACGGTCTAAAAGAGGGAATGGCCGGAGAGCTTGGCCTTTTCGATGTATTGCATGGACCGCAAGGATCATGGGCCAAAAGCGGTATGATTCCTTACGAAACGATAACGCCATCGCAAAAACTGTATGCCTTGGAATCGGTAAACGAAACCAACATCTTAAGGATTCATCCGTCCACCATCGGCGGGCCGGTCGGAGGGATCGCGGCCGGGGTTGATTGGGAGGAGTACGAAAAGACCGGGCGGATCAAGATCGATCCGGAGCGCATGTTCAAAGGGGCGCTTATCGGAGCGGCCGGAGGAGCTGCTTTCTCCCTTGGAAAGCGATCGATAAAAGTCTCCGGCGCCGTTTGGGACCGGAAAGTCGGCGAGCCGTTTGTCAACTGGCTCCGCGACAAGGCAAACGGTTTAATCGTAGGGGAGGAGCTTCGACACAATCTCGGATTGAACCGCTCCAAAGAATTTAAAGACATGCTCCGCGAACACTATCGCGACATCGAGCGGACATGGAATAAAGCGACCGAGATCGGAAAGGAGTTGAAAAAATTAGCGCCGACCAGCCTCGAACAAAAGCGCTTGATGCAAGTTATAAGGGGCGGCGTTACGGCAAGCCCGGAGATGGCGGCAAAGGCGGAGAAAGTAAACAAGATGTTTGAGGCGCTCCGGAAGGATCTTAAAAAACAAAGCCTCCTCGAATACAGTCGCTTTGACAAATTAACCAGGAAGGAACGGGCTAACCTCCGGAACATCATAAGCAAATCCAAGGCGGACGATATCATAACGGAAAAGGAATTCCTCAAGCGCCATGACCTGGAGCCGGTAGACCGGCCGGAGGAGCCCGATTGGGCGAGCGAGGAGGTTCCTCTTAAGCTCTACGAAAAAGGAGGGTCGCGATCGGAGGCGGAATGGGCGCGATCGAGGCTCAACGACCATTATCATTTTGGCTCCGCTCAAGAGTACGCTCCGGTCTATTACAGCACAAAGGAGGGGTTGACTCCTCAACAAAGAAAGATCGTCCAGGACGAGATTAACCACCTTAAGGTTAAATCAAGGCGCGGAAATCCCGAAGGCGATCCCTCCATGGAACACATGATCTCCCAGCTCGAAACGCTGTTAGGACCGGGAAAGAAAGCGAGGCGAGCGCTAAGAAAGACAAGGGCTCATCTTAACAAACAATACTCCCACAGGCGAATGGAGATCCCGGTCGAGATCCAGAAGCAATTAGGCAAGATCGAGGAGGCGGCTTTTCCGATTGCCAAAATGTCCGGGGTCCAGGGGACCGACGTTTTAAAAGCCCAGCTATTCGAGGAGATATCAAAGCGCTCCGATTGGTCGATACCTCACAACAAGGTAACGGAGATGCCTGCAAACTACGTTCATGTCCAGGACGAAGCGTTCGGCGAGCTAAATAATATGTGGGTCAGGAATGATATATGGGAGGATCTGAAAGAGGTTGAAGATATCCGGAGCGGGTTTATCAGGAATTGGGATAAAATGATGGGCCTTTGGAAAGCCGGGAAAGTGATCTATAATCCATCAACGCACTTCCGCAATACGATGTCCAATTCGATCCTTGCATATATGGGGGATGTGAACCCAGCGGACGTAAAGACTTATAGCAAGGCGTTCCGATCGATCAGGCAGGGGATAGACAACAAGTTTTATAAAGAGGCGGAGAATTGGGGTCTTTTCAATAATACCTTTGTGTCGACCGAGATAACAAAGCTCCGGGATGAGCTTGACGTTTTGCGCGACGGAGCCGGGTTAAAAAGCTGGATGCGCGGCATGGCATCCTTGCCAGGCACACTCTATGAATCAAACGAGAAGCTTTTTAAAATGGCCGTCTTTATCAAGGCCAGGGAGGGAGGGGCAACCGTCGACGCTGCAGCGAGAAAAGCCGAGAAATTTCT
>CAYSUA010000245.1:0-8640 GCA_964433795.1 uncultured Desulfobacteraceae bacterium
TAATATTTTTCATCTATTAGGTCGGATTCTCGCGCCGCCGCTGCACGCTCTTTCGAATCACCCCAACCGCCGCCGCCGGGTGTGTTGACGACAACGATGCTGTCCGAAGGCAATGAGAAGGTCGTTTTCCCGGGCAATTCCCTAACCGTACCCGAACTGTCAACCGTAGCGTGTTCGCCGACCTGACCGGCACCGCCGCCGTGCAGTCCATACGGTTGAAAAATTCGTCGGTCAGCGGATAAGGATACCCGGGCCTCGTGCCCCACCGACCGCACCGAGCGGGTCACGCCCAGGCCGCCGCGATATTTTCCGTCGCCGCCGCTGGAGGGTCGGAATTCATAACGCTCGACTCTCAGCGGGTAAGTTATCTCCAGCGACTCCACCGGCGTGTTCATGGTGTTGGTCATATTACATTGCACACCGTCTGTGCCATCACCCCAGGGTTTGCCGCCTTCGCCGCCGGCAATGGTTTCAATATAGGTATACGGCCGTTCGTAACGCGGATCGATGCCGCCGATGCCGATCAGATTCATCGTACCCTGACTCGCCGCATGCACCGCATTGGGAGCAAACTGGGCCGCGGCTTTCAACACCGTGTCACACACCCTGTGGGTGGCTTCGGTATTGCCGGCACATACCGCGGCCGGTCGTTTTGCGTTGAGAAAACAGCCGTCGGGAATCATGATTTTAATGGGTCTGAAGGTGCCGCCGTTGACCGGCACTTCTGGGTCGGTAAAGATTTTTATGGCATAAAATGATGCCGAATACGTCATGGGCGCCACCGCATTGATATTGCCTTTCAACAGCGCCGCGCTGCCCGTAAAATCGAGCGTCATGCGATCGCCTTTTATCGTTATCTTTACTTTTACCGGTACCGGCTCGGGTGTCACCCCATCGTTATCGAGCGCGTCTTCGGCAGTATAACTGCCGTCAGGCAGCTCGGCGATACGTTTGCGGATACGCCGTTCGGCATAATCCTGGAGCGCCGTGAGGCCCGCTGTCAACAACGCTTTCCCGTGTTTTCCGGCCAACTCCAGCAGCCGTTTCTGACCGGTGCGCAGGGCCGCCAGTTGGGCATTGAGATCTCCGCGCCGTTCATCCGGCGTGCGGACATTGGACAATACCAGCGACATGATGTCATCCATGAATTCGCCACGGCGGTAGAGTTTAACGGGCGGAATCACGACACCTTCCTGGTAGACTTCGGTGGAACGCCCCGGCATCGAGCCCGGCTCCATACCGCCGACATCTGAGTGATGCGCACGGGTGGTGATATAACCGATCAACTCGCTGTCGGCAAAGACCGCTCCGATCAGCGTGATGTCCGGTAAATGCGCGCCACCGATATACGGATCGTTGACCAGGATAACATCCCCTTTCTCGATGGTAGGGACCCGTTCGAGTACCTGGCGCAAGGCGACCAGCATCGAACCGAGATGCACCGGTACATGTTCGGCCTGGGCAACCAGTTCTGCCTGCGCGTCGAATATCGCGCAGGAGGCATCCATGCGCTCCTTGATATTGGGTGAAAAAGATGTGTTTTTCAGAACCGCACCCATTTCCTCGGCGATGGACTGTAACGCATTCCGCAGGACTTCCAGGGTGATGGCGTCGATTTCGATGTCACGATCGGGGCTCGGCATATTCATACAACCCTTCTTAATCCTAAACTGATCGGTTCCGGGTTCAGCGTTCAAAGGTTATGACCTATTGCCAATAATAATTTTCTTTCTTCAAGTCCGGGAATCGTAACGATTACCCGTTGGCAGAGACGGTCTTGAAGCCAAATTTAAGACAAAAATCCTTTGATGGTGGCGGATTAGAGTTTTTCAACCCTGAACCCCGAACGCTGAACCGCTTAACCTATGGCTAATATAAACCTCTCACCAGGTGATATCTCATAAAGCGATACCGATGATAATATTACCGAATGGATCCACCTCGGCGTGATCATCCGGGCGCAGCAACGCCGTAGATGAAAGCTCCTCGATAACGGCAGGGCCTTCGATTTTATTACCGGCCAGTAAATCCTCGCGCCGCCAGACCGGACAATCGTGCCAGGTGCCGGTGCCGGCGGTATCGTTGGTGCTGAAATATACCGCTCTGACGCTGCGCCGGGCGCCGGGCGGTGGAGTCTGTCCCCCCTCGGCCAGCTTCGGCAGGGCAAACGGCGGACGCCGCCCCACCGCAAGCACTCGAAAATTAACGATCTCGATAGGCGCGGTTTCATCCGCATGATCGAATTTCTGCCGATGCGCGTCATGAAACATCTGCGCGAGACGTTGTGAATCCGTATCTGCCGGTGATGTCACAGGGATCATCAGTTCGTAACTCTGGCCGATATAGCGCATATCCAGAATCGTGGTAAGCCGACGCTGTTCGGCGTTGACCCCGTCTTCGGCCAGCAATCGCCCGGCCCGATCCAGCAGCGGTTCAAACAACCGCAGCAGATCATCTTTATCCAGCTCGGCCAGCGGCTGCACCCGGGTTTCGATCAGATCATGCCGCAAATCCGACATCAACATCCCCATGGCACACAGAATGCCGGGCGCCGGCGGCACCATGACCTGCGGGATACTGAGGTTTGCGGCAATGGCGTTGCTGTGCAAAGGCCCGGCGCCGCCGAAAGGAACCAGCACGAATTCCCGCGGATCATGACCGCGCTCAACCGATACCACCCGGATACCGCGTTCCATATTGGCGTTGGCGACGCGGATAATACCCGCCGCCGCGCTGACCACATCGATGTTGAGCGGCTCGGCGATTTGCCGTTCAATGGCGTTGTGCGCCGCTTTCCGGTCCACCGTCAATTCTCCGCCCAGGGCGGTATCGGCGCCTAACCGGCCCAACACCAGGTTGGCGTCGGTCACTGTCGGCAAAGAACCGCCGCGACAGTAACAGGCCGGACCCGGCTCTGCTTCCGCGCTTTGCGGTCCGACCCGCAGTGCCCCGCCTTCGTCGATATAAGCGATGGATCCGCCACCGGCGCCGATGGCGTTGATATCGACAACCGGAATACGCACCGGCATGCCTTCGAGACTTGCCTGGCTGGTGATCTGCGGCCTGGCGTCGATGATCAGGCTGATATCGGTGCTGGTGCCGCCCATATCCATCGTGATGATATTGCCGATATTGCTGCGGGCGGCGATTTCAGCGCTGGCGACCACCCCACCCGCCGGCCCGGACAACACCGTATGAACCGGTTTGGCACGTGCCGAAGCGACCGTCATCAGGCCGCCGGAGGCTTCCATCACCATCACAGGCGTGCCTTGGAGTACACCCAGACCCTTATCGGTGTCGGCCAGCAGAGCTTCCAGGGAGGCCAGGTAGCGATCCATGGTCGGAATCAGGTAGGCGTTTAAAGCAACGGTACTGGCACGCTCATACTCGCGGAATTCCCGGATAATATCGGTGGATATACAGATAAAAACACCGGGCAGCTCGGCTTCGAGCACCGATTTGACGGTCTGTTCATGAACGGGATTGGCATAGGCATGTAACAGGCAGACGGCGACCGCTTCGGCACCGCTGGCGTGAATTCGGGCCGCTACCGTTTTAATCTGCTCTGTATCGACCGGCTGCAGTTCCGTGCCGGTATAATCGAGGCGGCCGCTTACCGTATAACGATCGGCGCGACGGGCAATCGGCGCCGTTCGAGAAACACGGTAATCATACAGACGGGGTCGGTTCTGACGGCCGATTTCCAGCATATCGCGAAAGCCGTCATTGCTGATAAACGCGATTTTAGCACCTTTGCGTTGAATAACGGCGTTGGTCGCGGTGGTCATGCCGTGGCCCACATAATTCACCTCGGCGCCTGTCCGGCCCAACATCCGCAGGGCCTGTTTCAACCCCTGCACCGTGCCGACGGCTCTGTTGTCGGGGGTTGTCGGCACTTTACACACTCTGAACACAGCCTGATCTTCATCGTAGGCCAGCGAGTCGGTAAACGTGCCGCCGACGTCGGAGGCTATCCGGACCCGTGCCATTAAACCGCCATCCTGACTAACCGTCTACTGCTGTCACGCATCACTGTTTCACCTCTATTCCCCCTGATTTTTCATCCTGTAAAAGCGGCATTGCCGCCAAGCAAACATGCGCTATAGAAATCCGGATAAAGATTCCGGCCTTCAAGATGCGGTGTGTTGGAAGATATTGCAAAAGTTGTAAGACAAAGTCAAGAATACCATCGGTAAACCACGCCGGTGGTTAATGTTGAAGATGCCGCCTGCATCTGATAAGGCCGGCTTGGATATAAACGGCGTCTTTTTAATTCCGGAAGCATCGGTTGCAATTCAAAAAAAACGGCTTATCTTTACCGCTACATTATCGAGACACGGCACGGTGCACCGGTTTATAAGTCGCAAACACGCATCCCGCGGCACCAGAATTTCCACTATACCAACAGACACAAGGAGATAATAAAATGAAAGATCGTTCGCATATCACGCTATACAGCGGGGGGCACAAGGGGACCGAATCCGAATTCGGACGGCTTGCCGAAAGCTGGGGGATTCAGGAAGTTAACTTTTCATTCGAGGGCCACGCCATCGAGCGCACCCGAGGGGTCCATGTGCTCAGTTCGGAAGAACTCGACAAGGGAGACGTCAGCCTGGAGATCGTTTCGACCCGTATGGGCCGGAACTATTCAAATGTCGATAAAATTCGGAAGGTCATCCAGTCCATCTTTCACATGGTCAACAACGGCTACCACGTGATAGCCGTCGGATGGATACAGGCGGATGATACCGTCAAAGGAGGCACCGGCTGGGGCGTTGAGCTGGCAAAGCTCTTTAACCGTCCGCTCAGCGTGTATGACCAGGAGCGCAAGGGGTGGTTTGCATGGAAAGACAACCGGTGGGCAGCCGAAACGCCTAAAATAAAGGATCCGACATTTGTCGGTACCGGAACCCGAAACCTCACCGACGACGGCCGCAAAGCGATTCATGCACTTTTTGAAAACTCCTTCGGCCCTGAAACAACCGGTTGATCCGCCTGAAACACCCGCCCGCAAGGGCCCCCCATTGACGTTTGGAATAAAAGTGTTATAATAGCTGAAGATTTTAAACCGGGCTTTTAGAGCCCGGTTTTTTTGTGCCGAAAAGCCATATTGAGGGTTTTAACATGGAGAAACACCATAGAAGAGAAGTGGATCGGCGTCGGAATTTCGGAATCATCAGCCATCCCGATGCCGGCAAGACCACTTTGACTGAAAAACTGCTGCTGTTTGGCGGGGCCATACAGCAGGCGGGTGCTGTCAAGGCCCGAAAGGCAGCCCGTTATGCCACCAGTGACTGGATGAGTATCGAAAAGGAACGGGGCATCTCGGTGACCACCTCTGCCATGAAATTCAACTATCAGGACTACGAAATCAATCTGCTAGATACGCCGGGCCATCAGGATTTTTCGGAAGACACCTATCGGGTGCTGACCGCCGTGGACAGCGCGCTGATGGTGATCGACAGCGGAAAGGGCGTCGAACCGCAAACGGAGAAGTTGATGGAAGTGTGCCGTATGCGAAACACCCCGATCATGACCTTTATCAATAAGCTGGATCGCGAGGGTATACCGCCTCTGGACCTGCTGGCAGATATTGAAGAAAAACTCCAAATCGAGTGTGTTCCGCTGTCCTGGCCCATCGGTATGGGCAATTCCTTTAAAGGGGTCTATGATCTGTACCGCAGGCAGTTGCATCTATTCACCCCCGGCCGGGACAACCATTCCCAGGATGGGATCATGATCAAGGATCTTTCCGATCCGCGTCTCGATCGGTTATTGGACGGTCAGACCCGGTCGTTGCGCGACGATGTGGATCTTTTGGAGGGCGCGGCCAACCCCTTTGAACTGCATCACTATCTCAAAGGCAATCAAACGCCTGTTTTTTTCGGCAGCGCTGTCAACAATTTCGGTGTTAAAGAACTGCTCGACGCCTTTGTGGAGATGTCTCCACCGCCCACCGCACGATCCACGAAGACCCGGGACGTGTCTCCGTATGAAGACGCCTTCTCGGGATTCGTGTTCAAGATTCAGGCGAACATGAATCCGGCCCATCGGGATCGCATCGCGTTTTTACGCATCTGTTCGGGGAAGTTTCGGCGCGGGATGCGGGTCGTGCACCACCGTATCGGTAAAGAGGTCGCCATTTCCAACGCCACCATCTTGATGGCCCAGGAACGGGCCACCGTGGAAGAAGCTTATCCGGGGGACATCATCGGCATTAACAATCACGGCACCATCAAAATCGGGGATACGTTTACGGAAAAAGAACCCTTGAAGTTCACCGGTATTCCCAGCTTTGCCCCGGAACACTTCCGGAGACTACGATTGAAAAACCCCATGAAGGCCAAACAACTTCAGAAAGGCCTGGTACAACTGGCCGAGGAGGGAGCTGTTCAGGTATTTCGGCCTCTGGGCACCAGCGACTATATCCTGGGGGCGGTGGGGGTTCTGCAGTTTGAGGTGACGTCGGACCGGTTGCGGCATGAATACGGCGCGGATACGGTCTTTGAGCCGGCGCAATACGTGCTTGCCCGCTGGGCGGAATGCGAGGATCGAAGCCGCCTCAAGGCGTTCCAGAAAGAAAACGGGGGTTTTCTGGCCAACGATGCCGAAGGACACCTGACGTTTTTGGCCCCCAGTGAATGGCGACTCGAATCCACCATGAAACAGTGGCCCGAAGTTACCTTCCACAAGACACGGGAGCACAGTTGATCGTTTTTGCTTAAACCTCGGGCTATCCTCATTCAACATTCGATGTTGGGCGTTCGATGTTCGACGTTCATCCGGCCGGTTCGTCTCAAAAACCCGGAACAGGAGTGATGCATGGCGCTGATCGGCATGCGAGATGTGTGCTGGGGATTCGGTGATCCCCCGCTGCTCGAAAACATAACGCTTCAAATCGAAAAAGGTGAACGGGTATGTCTGCTGGGGCGCAATGGTGTGGGCAAGTCCACACTGCTGAAGCTTTTTGGCGGGGAGATTCTTCCGGACAGCGGTGATGTCTGGCGACAGAACGGCGTCAGCGTGGCCGCCATGGTACAGGATGTACCCGCGGGAGGTGGCGGAACCGTATTCGATGTGATTGCACAAAGATTCGGTGAAAGGGGCAGGGCACTTTCGGAATACAACCGGATCTGTAAAACGTCCGAAACATCGGAGCCCCCCGAACATGCATACCGCCGGGATGAGATCCAGCACATGCTGGACACCGAGGACGGGTGGGGGGTATCACGGCGGATCGAAAACGTCTTGTCCAGAGTCGGTCTCGATCCCGAACAGAAATTCGCAGACCTCTCTGCGGGCATGAAGCGGCTCACCCTGTTTGCCGGCGCATTTGTGCTGGAACCGGATATTCTGCTACTGGACGAGCCCAACAACCATCTCGACATCGATACCACCATCTGGCTGGAGGCGTTTGTCCTGCGTCATGCAACAACCCTTCTCTTTATCACCCACGACCGCGCCTTTCTAAAACGGGTCGCCACCCGTGTTGTGGAACTGGATCGCGGCCGTCTGTTATCCTATGACTGCGACTATCAAACCTATTTAAAGCGGAGACAGGCAGCCCTTGCAGCCGAAGAAAAACAGACTCGGGTGTTCGATAAAAAGCTGTCACAGGAAGAGGACTGGATCAGACAGGGCATAAAGGCACGCAGAACCAGAAACGAGGGACGGGTGAGGGCCTTGAAAAGGATGCGCGAAGCATACCGGGCACGCCGCAGAAAGATCGATACCGTAAGGCTGCAGGTTCAGGCGGCGGAAAGATCCGGCAGGCTTGTCATGGAAGCAACGGGTATCACCTGTTGTCATGGCCGGCATCCGGTGGTTCGGAATTTTTCAACCGCGATCATGCGCGGAGACAAGGTGGGAATCATCGGGCCCAACGGTGCGGGAAAGACAACGCTGTTGAGGATCCTTTTAAAGGAAATCACCCGGCACCCGGTTCGAGCCTGCCTATTTCGACCAACTCAGAGTTCGGTTGGATGAACGCCGAACCGTTCAGGAAAACATCGGAAAAGGAAACGATTTTATCATCTTCAATGGGCAAAAACGCCATGTCATTAGCTACCTCCAGGATTTTCTCTTTACACCGGAAAGATGCCGCACGCCGGTATATGTGCTTTCAGGCGGAGAAAAGAACAGATTGTTGCTGGCAAAGCTTTTTACAGCGCCTGCCAATGTGCTGGTGCTGGATGAGCCCACCAACGACCTCGATGCCGAAACCCTGGAACTGCTGGAAGAGCTTCTGGTGGACTACAAAGGGACCCTTTTGCTCGTCAGCCATGACCGAACCTTTTTGAACAATGTGGTCACAAGTACATTGGCCTTTGAGGGGGACGGCCGGATCGTCGAATACGCCGGCGGATACGACGACTGGCTGGTTCAAAGACCCGGGGTCGAACCGGCGGCGCTGCCCGATAAAAAAGCCGGCCGGAAAAACAGACCAAGACCCAAATCCGCAAAGAAATCGAAACTCGGCTATATGGAGAAGCGGGAATTGAAAGACCTGCCCCAAAAAATAGACGCACTGGAATCAGAGCAGCAGGAGCTTTATGAGATTCTTTCGGACCCCCTGTTTTACAAAAAGACAAAAGAGGAGATCCGGGAAGTCAAAACGCGTCTCCATGAAGTGGAACATGA
>CAYSUA010000246.1:0-8639 GCA_964433795.1 uncultured Desulfobacteraceae bacterium
CACAAAGATATTATTTCATTTTTTCTTCGTGCCTTGGTGTCTTGGTGGCAGGATGGAAAAAGCTATATTTGCTTTTCCTGCACCAACCGGGTAAAATGCTCAAAAGACCGGTCCCATGTTTTTTCCGCATCATCGGAAAAACAGCACCCCGGCAATTGCCGCATTTTCAAGTGATAGCTTATGCATTCACAGCATATCCCTTTTCGCGGGCAGGGATCGTAGGTACAGTTACAGTTCTTCAAGTTTTTTTCTTTATTACATTCCATAGCACATCGATCTCCTTTGTTTGAATATCCACAATAAATGACTCCTCAACTGAATGAATTACATATTTACGGTTTCAAACGGTCAATCTTAGAAAATATATCCTACGGAGGTTTAATCCAAAATCAAAATGAACACATCTCCGCCCCCACAGTCCTTTGGATTCAATCAAGTCACCGAGTGGCGTTTTGCCTGATCCGGTCGGCCCGATTATCAAAATAGCTTCATATGGATCCATCATCGACTACTTTACGGAAACTGTTTTCCCCCCGGTCATCTGCTTCAATTCATCCGGTGTCAGCTTGAACACGGCATGGGGGGTGCCTGCTGCTGCCCAGATCGTTTCATAACCGAATAAATCTTCATCAATGAAGGTTACCAAGCCCTCCTTGTGCCCCACAGGAGGAACCCCGCCGATGGCAAAACCCGTTTTTTCTCTAACGAAATCGGCATCAGCTCTTCCCACCGGTTCCGACACCCACTCGCTCAGTTTCTTCTCATTTACCCGATTCGAACCGCTGGCAACCACCAGAATCGCTCGATCTGTTTCTTTGGCCTTAAATATAAGCGATTTCACGATTTGCCCCACTTCGCATCCCACGCTATCCGCCGCCTCCTGTGCAGTACGGGTGCTCGAGGGAAGCTCCACCACCTCACAGGATATCCCGAGTGATTTCAGTGCGTCCTGTACTTTTTTAGCACTTGCGCTTAGCTCTTTTCCCATTATCTTTCCTCCACGATCAAGAAATTTGCTGATCATTAGCACAATTGCCCCGACAGAAAAAGCCCTCATCACTCCGGAGGGTTTCAGTTTGAAATATGGTCTGATTACTCGTATAGTTCAGGCTATAGAATTCATCGTCCTTCAAATATAATGCTCATGCACCATGGCAAACACGGTGCATCAGGAGATCGGTAAGAGTTCATTTTAAAAAAACAACATCTTGGATTGAGACAAAATGAGCGAAAACACAACCCCTTTGGTTATTACAGCCGACATGCGTGAGCAACGGTCAAAAGTTTGCGGCTATTTGGAAAAGAGCCAAAAGATAACTGTCGAGTACGTCGATTTAGCCTGCGGAGATTACGTATGCGGCCCTGGGGTTGCCGTTGAAAGAAAGGAATCCACAGATTTTGTAAGCTCCATCATGGACAACCGGCTATTCAATCAGATTCATCGACTCAAGGCAGAATAAGCCTATTGCTTCCGTATCGAAAACGTGACAATGGAGTTCACGGAAAACTGTTGTTTTCTCTTTTTTATAAACCCTGTAACTACAAAGTATTTATTTGTTTATAATGAATGAAATAATAATTTATGATCTAGAGTACACGACATGGCATGGGGCGCTCGAACGGAATTGGTCAAAGAAAAACGAAATTCGAGAGATCACATGGATTGCAGCGATTCTTGTTGATGTTAATACGTTGCAGGAAATAGATTCCTTTGATTGTATTATTAAACCTACAATGAATCCCGTTCTTTCAGAATATTTTATTGATCTTACAGGACTCACCCAACAAAGAGTGGACAAAGAAGGAGTATCTTTCTTTGAGGGAGTACGAGCATTTCAAAGGTTTGTTAATTCACGACCAATTGTGTGTCATGGATGGGATATAGTCGCGTTTTTTGAGAATTTTCAATTGAAAAATTTAAAATTTCGGGCAAAAAGAATTGATGATGATCTACCTATTGAACTTAACCTCAATAAAAGCGGTAAAAGGAAAACTGATGAACCAATTCAAGCCAAAAAATCGCTAATGCTTAATGCGTACGGCTCAGACATGAAAATGGTTGAAGAAAACACTTATAGAGTGGTTTGTGAAGTTGATTTAGAGCATCCGGGACAGTTTATTTCGCCGAGCATATTTACAAGTTTTAATATTAAACCTTGGTTCAACACAAATGCTCCTGAAACAATTGGAAAATATGCTGGGGAACTGGCGACTGCTTTTGGAAAATTTACAACTGATGGGAATATTCACGAACCGCTTTTTGATGTTAGATCCATTTTGCATGGAGCTAAATATTTGATAAATAATTGTGGTGCAGAAAATATTCTAAAAGGATTTTTAAGTAAAGATAATCTGATCGTTCATTAGGAACTTAAAACATTCGTATCGATATATTGAATATCCGTGTCCTCAAATGTTGTTGATTTTTATCTGAAGCTTAAACGAAACCGAATATCTGCCGGGAAAAGCTTTCATGGAGATAGAAACGCTGTGGCTGGTAGTATCGACTTGAAAAAAAACCGAGAATCCCTTTATGAGATCCCCGGTTCATAGAAACTTTATAACTTGAAATTGCTGCTTATAGCTAAATTTCTCCAATGAATTTGGGCTATCCGCTGCAGCAGGAAAAACACAAGATACAACAAGGCGTCCGTTCCGGACGCGTTCTTTTTTAAGACCGGCTAGCCGGTTGGCTCCCTGAGCTTCTCGATTCTTCCTTTGGCTAAGTCGAATTCCAGCCATTTATCCATGAACGTTTCGAGGGCCTGCCTGTAAAATTCAATGGCCTTTTCCTTTTTTCCTTCTTTATCTTCCCCCTCGACTTCTCCTTCGGTCCAGAAACCCAAAGCCGTATTGAGAATCAATAGATCCACAGGATTTTCTCCGGCCTGTTTTTTTAAATTATCCAGGGTCTGTTTTCCGAGCAATTCCTCCCCCACGGCTTTATACCATGGATCTCTTGTTTCGCGGACATACACTTCAAGCTTTTTAAGCGCTTCTTCCTTCTTGCCCATACGATGAAGGATTTCACAAACGATTAATCCGGTACTCAACCGTCTGGCATTCTGTCTCCCCGGTTTACCGAGATACGATTCCGCAAATTTGAGCGATTTCTCCCATTGTTCTTCTATCGCGCTGTAGAACACCAAGTCTACGAGTGGTCCCCGGTTGTCCGGGTTGAGGGTAATCATTTCCTCCAAAACCTTCAGCTTGCTTTCTCGATTGGGAGTTTGCGTAAACCTTCTAATCAATTCCGTGTACTTTTCTGACTTTTCCTTCTTATCTTTCTGTTCCGCTTCCAAAGCTTTATTAAATTCATCGATTTTCGTTTGAAATTCTTTCCACTTGGCATCAGACTTTAATGATGAGAGGCGCTTTTTCTGAATCTGTTCTAATTTTGAACGAGCCAGGAAAAACTCCCAGGACTCCGGATGGGCGGTTTTCAATGCCTCCTTTAACAGGGTTTCAGATCTTTCAAAATTGTCTCCTTTCGCCTGGATCAAACTCAGAATATAGTTCAGCCAGCTCTTTTCCAGATCACTCTCCCATCCGTTGACTGCGGAGTCTCCATCCACGAAGCCGTCCAATACTTGTGCCAAATAGCCCTGAAACTCGGCCGGAGAGCGCCAGTCCAGCTTCAACAAACCCTCCCGATAGGAACTTACATCAGGCTGATCATCGAGCCAGTCAATAATAAACAGCATCAACCGGGCATTGCTGTTTTCCGGTTCCATGGACAATGATTGATTAAAAAGATTTTTAGCTCCCGCATTGTCACCGGCACAAAAGTGCATGATTGCCGCGGCCATTACCAGCTGCGGATCGAAACTCGATTGAACGGCTTCATCCGCTTCTTCCATGGCTTTCGCCCACCGACCCTGAATGGCATTATCAACAATTTTCTTCAATTTATCATCCACGGACAAATCCAGAATTCCATTCCATTTTTTCTTACCGTCCTTCAAGTCCTGGAGAAGGGCCGCCGGTTTTGTAATCGGAAAAACCATTCCCAAATCCCAAAGGGGTGTCACGATAGGTACGATCCCTTGAGCGCGGTCTGTGGCCACACCGGAAACAATACCGATCACCTTGCCTCGAAGATCGATTAATGGGCCACCGCTGTTACCGCCGTATATCGAAGCATCGATATGAATCATATGTTCAAACGTCCGGCGGACACTCCCTCGGGACACACTCACATTGATCTCTGCCTGTTGAGTTCGGCTCCCGAGAGGAAATCCTAGGGCGGCGACCGCAGATAGTTTTGGGATTGCTCTGGTATTCATTTCAAGATCCAAGGGTAATGGATCTAATCCCTTTGGAACCTTGTCGATTTTTATAACTGCATAATCATCCATTAGCGGGGATGCCACCAGCTGACGCATTTGCTCCGTAGGTTTGGCAACACCGGCGATTGTAACCCGCGGCGTACCGTCACTTCGATACGCCGTATTCAGAAAATAAGCATCAGCTAAATCCGGACTGTCCATTAAGCCCGCTGATTGGTTGAACGCTTTGGCCCCATCAAACCATAAAAACAACCGGTAGCCGAATTGGGCGGTTCGACCGGTTAGCTTCAACTGGGCGATGATTGCGTGTATGGTGGCATCTCCCACCCATGGGCAGGCCACATGGCGATTGGTCAAAAAATAACCGTCGGTATCCACTAAAAATGCCGTACCTTCAGCCCGGTTGCGATAGACATACGCTTTTCCTTCCTTAAGCCAGTAGTCCACCAAAATAAAACCGATAGACGGCGCATACTGATTAGCGTATTCTTCAAGAAGAGTCCGTTCATCTTTTTCTTGATAACTGAGGAAGTAAAAAGCGGAACCGAAGCCGATAAAAAGCAGGATAACAACGGCAATAAGCCAGCTTTGTCGCTTTCTGAGTTTGGTTATGGTGGTGTCGGGTGCAGCAGGGGGTTCTTCGGCCTGCTCTTTTTCTGATATCTGAGGCTTTTCTTCTTCAACACTCAAGAGCCCGTCTGCTACATCCTTCATGGATTTGGGACGCAGCGCCGGATCGTCGGAAAGCATGGTTTTGAAAAGGATTTTTGCCTTCTCGGGCAACTCCAACTCATCGACCTTGTCCCTGTGATCGCACAACTCGAAATCGGTGGTTAGAATTTCAAGAAAAACCTTACCCAAAGACCAGATATCGCTTCTAAGATCCAACGGCCGCTGGTTGATAATATCGGGATGACAGGATAATAAGTTCTTCAGCATAGGTCCGGGAAGATCGAGCTTCGGGTCGAAGAATCGGGACAATTTATAATCGATTTTAACGTCTATCTCACCCTCTTCTGTATCGATGACCATGATATCGTCCAGGATAAGATGGGGAATGATGTGCCCGTATTCATGAAGAACCTGCAGGATGGAGGCAATCTTATAAAACAAATCGAATGCCACCGAAAAATTCTTAAGACGCCCGGATCGGAATATTTCTCCCCAGTTTAGGGCATCCACCCACTCACTGATGCGGTACCAAAGCTTGTCTTCGGAATGTCGAATGGCATAGTGCTGAACAAACCCTCTGGCCGGAAGTTTTTTAAGTTCTTCGATTTCCCGCCGTAATCGTTCGGCCACGGTTTCATCAACACCGGATTGAGACGTAAAGAGCCGAATCATTACCTTTTCATGGGTTCGCTCTCTAACGGCTTTACAGAGCAAACTGGCATAGCCTTCATGAAGTACGGTGATGATCTGGTAATCATCGATAAACCGTCTCCCCTCTTCCACCGTACTCCCGCAAGACGGGCATGTGGAAACCTGTTCGGCCAAAGACTGGCCGCATGTTTGGCAGAGTTTCATTCGGAAGCTTTCGGGTTAGGGTTATATTCAACGCACAGGTCAGTGCACACCTGTGATCAGATCTTGTCGGACAAACGTGCGGGTGTAACTCGAAGAAAATTTTTTATAATAATAACATATAGTAACGTTAAATTCCTGTCAAGCAATGCGATGGTACTGCGTATCTTCTTTTAATATAGACAAGAAGAAAAACATACCCTGCCCTGCCAGAGCGGGACAGGGTATCTTTCATCGTTAAAGAATTCTTACTACTTTTGGTCCTTTGCGGCATTCATGAAGCGGCGCTGGTACGCCACCACCTGATTACAGCTCGTGAATCGCGCCAGATACGCCGGAACCGCTGTAATGACAATCCGGTCGACCATATCTTGAAATTCTTCTTCTACCAGAAGATCGTCGAGTTCCGGATACATGGTTTCACCTTCCATGCTGCAGATGATCAACCGTGTATCGGGTAAATTCACATTCCGCAGCAATCGTAGGTTATGCCGGACCCCATCCAGACCATCCCTGCCCTCTCGATCATCGAAACGGCGGTACTTTAGAATTCTCTCTGTCATGGCCTTAACTTCCATAAGGTCCAGCTCGGAATCCTGCACGGAGAGATAGTCTCCTTTCAATAACAGGCTTCTGATGTCTTGCAGAAAACCTTTCTCTTCACTCACGGCATAAAGATCGAGCAAGCGTCTCATATCCTTGCTTTGAAAGAGTCGATGCCTGACAAAGCTGTTGATGAAATAGGGTTTGGCTTGGAGTGCCATGGCCGTCTGATACGGCTCGAACATCAGGGTGAAGTTCACCCGAAAACCGTGCTCCCGCAACATCAGAGCCAGGTTATGCCCCCGGAGCATATCCGTTGTGGAACCTTCGTAGTAGTTCCTCTGGAATTTCTTGTCTCCGGTGAGCAGCTCCTGAACATTGTCGGCATTTACAGGCCCGGTATGGGGAACCTTGATGACCACACGATAAGGGGACAGCATCTCCTTGAATTTTTCAACCTCTTCGAGGATCGCCTGCTCGGACTCCTCAAAGGGATTGTTCAATTCCACGCTGATATCCACTCCAGGTCCCAAGATGCGGCCGATCTCTTCCATGACCTCGTCCCGTGTTTTGAACTTGCCGCCGATATTGGCTTTGGGATTATTGATGAACAGGTCGTATATGATCCCCGGATTACAGGTCAGATTCGCAATCAGGTGTTTTATGGGGGCTATATCATAGGGGTCTGCGGTGTCTGCGGAAAACAGGAATTGGGTCGGCCGTTTCCGACCGTTTTTGTCGTATGAAATATTCCTGACCAGGTCCGCACGCAATGCCCCGCCGGCCTCCAGAACATACTCTATCTTAAAGCCTGCGGGTGTTTCACCTTCCGGAACCTTGAAGTAATCAATGACATCTTTAAACGTCCGGGTAACGCCGATGGCGTGGGTTATCGGTTTTGCCGCCTGGTACAGATCAAGTGAAATCGGTAAATCCAGCACACGGTTGGCATACGCTTCTTCCCCGCTGATAACGCTCGCGCCGCTGCTTTTTGTGTCTGATTTCACAAGCGCCCTTAGAGTCGTTTTGATGCCGCCGGAAATCACATGTTCTCGCCCTAAATTCACATGTAACATATTTCTACCATTTCCTTTCTTCAGGTTTTATTTAGAGGAAGCATTGAACAGGTTACCACATATCATACGGCATTGTCAGCACCCTATTGTTTGGAAAATTTTCACTTTTTATCGTTTGGCCATCTTTATTCTCAGTACCTTGCTTTTTGCTTTGTACGATATTCCATGGGCAACACCGGAAGGGGCAAAAATCATGGAGCCTCCCTGAACATTTACGGGCTTGCCATCCATATTCAGATCAGCAGCTCCTTCCATAAAAATTAGGATTTCATCCAGGTCATCATGGACATGGGCATCATGACCTGCCCCTTTATCCCCGGTAACGAAGGTGAGCTCAAATCCATCCATTTCCACAAGGTTTTTCCCGAAAAAACCGTTTCCCAGTTCTTCAACCGGAACGTCTTTAAATTCGATATATTTCGCGTCCGTACTCATTTCTCCCCCTATCTATGAAATCCTAACCCGCTTTATTCAGCAACCCTTCATCCATGATGATTTCAACAACCATCTGTGCGGCTTTTCCTACCACATCCGGACATTTTTCATCATGGGCACCTGCATCGTGAAATTTCTTGAACTCGTCAGGATCCCTCAAATAAAAGGAACGCCCGAATTTTCGAAGGTGCACATCACGGCAAATAACGGTGCCGAATTCTTCCAGGAATTTATCGATAAGCATGTTGCTGATGTCGAAAGACTGAAACCGGATCCGGTCTGGATCACTGAAAGCGGACCGCTCCCGACCGAGAACCTGACTGAGCACCATCACCCCTCCGGCAAGACCGCCGCAAATTCCGATGCCCGAAAGCCCTACTCCCCCCGCAAAACCGGTGGCCGCTTTAAATACGGTGTCGTCCCTGATATCAAGGGTGTCCTGTACGGCTGCAACCACGCAATTCGAGCATCCCCTATAAGTCTTTTCATACTCGAAGCCCAGGTCATACGCCTTTTCCAAAAGCTCTTTTTTATCCGCTTCCATTTTCTCTACCTCCTGTTTATTAGTGTATTCATTTAATAAATAACCAGCTGTAATGCACAAAGCCCAAGTTGCTTACAGGTATAGGCTTTGGAGGTGAGCCGATTCGTGCGCGTGTGACTGTCTGAGTGTATTAGTGAGCGTTACACCGAACAGCATGAAGGAGTTGCAATAGACCCTAACTATTTTATTTCCCGAGATGTTTTGTTTATCTCGAAGCCCTGTTCGGTG
>CAYSUA010000247.1:0-8624 GCA_964433795.1 uncultured Desulfobacteraceae bacterium
TAAACAAAGCATCAAGTTAAATAACAAATAGTTATGGTTTATAGTCCCACATTCATGCAGTTCGGTGCAACGCACCCTAATGCACTCAGACAGTCACACACCCCCGAATCGGATCACCTCCAAAGCCTATTCCGGCAAGTTATTTGGCTTTTGTAGATAGCCAGGAAAGATTATTATCTGTGTGTATCTGCGAAAATCTGCGTCCTATTTAACCTGTTTTTGTCATTTGGATCTTTATTATTCGATATTCGAATTTATTTTAGGGCATTGCCAAAGGGAAGCCTGATAATGAAAATAGAGCCTTCATTTTCGTTGGTTTCAACATCGATGACCCCGTTATGCTCGGCCACAATTTTTTTTGTCAACATGAGTCCGATGCCGGTTCCCATTTTACCTTTTGTGCTGAAGAAACTTTGAAACAGGCTGTCCTTGACGGTTTCACCCATTCCACCGCAGTTGTCCTCCACTCGGTATTCAACTGCCCAACCTTTCGGTTTCTGAGTTTTAATCACAATTCTTTGTTGATGTTTTGAGGCGTCGCATTCTGCGCAGGCATCAAGGGCGTTGGAGACCAGGTTCAAAAGACAGCGGTGAATTCCATCGGGGTCCAAGGCCAACGGCTCCAGATCTGCAGCGAATCGGGTCTCGAGTATGACAGTCATCTCTTTTGCCCTGGCGGACATGAGATCGGCCACTTCCCTGGCCGGTAAATTCGGATCGCAAATCTTAAGCTCGATTGCCGAAGGTTTGGCATAATCGAGAAGATCAAGGGATAGGCTTTTGATCTTGTCCACATTGTTTTTTACCATCTGCCAGCCCTGATTCAGGTACTTTTTCTCGTCCAGCTCGATCCCTTTTTCCAGCACAAAAGCACCGCACCCAAGACCGCTTGCTATATTTTTGATGGCGTGAGACAGGCCGGCAACCGTCTGCCCCACTGCAGCGAGCCGTTCTGCATCGATGAGTTCCCGTGTTTTTTCTTCCACCATTCCCTCGAGGTTTTCGGTATATTCCCGCAGCTGCCGTTTTAACGTGATCCTTTCTTTAGCCCGTTTCAGTGCGATTTCGAGGGTATCCGGATGAATCGGTTTGGTGATAAAATCGGTGGCTTCATACTTGAGGCTCATGATGGCGAGATCCATCTCCCCATGCCCGGTGATCATGATGACTTCTGTTTCCGGGCTTTTTGCCTTGATTTTTTTCAAAAGATCGATTCCATCCATTCCGGGCATTTTAATGTCGGTCAGTACAATGGAAGGCTGTTGCTGATGAAAAATGCGCAGGGCTTCATCTCCATCGTTGGCGGTATGGACGGTGTAGCCGATATCGGTTAAAGATATGCCTAAAACCGTACAAATCCCAGGTTCATCGTCCACCAGCAAAATGGTATCATTATCAGCGGGTATATTCATTTGTTACGATCCGGACGCTGGAAACGTCAAAATAAAACAGGTACCTTCTTTTTCCTGTGAAACCGCCTCAATGGTTCCGCCGTGGTTTTGAACGATACCGTAGGTGATGGAAAGCCCGAGACCCGTTCCTTTGCCCACACCTTTGGTGGTAAAAAACGGTTCGAAAATCTTTTCCCGGACAGCCCCGGACATGCCGATGCCGGTATCGCATACCTCAATCACTATCCGGTCTTCTGCTGAATCGGTTTTGAGGGTTATTTTCTTATCAAAATCCGAATCCGGGTTTAATTTCGCGCGTTCTTCGATGGCATCCCGGGCATTGATCAGGAGGTTGATGAAAACCTGCTCCAATTGGACATAGTCGGCCATTATTTCACGAGGCGAATTTTCGGTCTGCCATTCGATTTCGATTCCCCTCAGTATTAACTGCTGACTGAAGATTTCAAAGGCCTTTTGCAGCACTTGGTTAACCTGGACCCGCTCGCTGGTCATATCCGATTTTCTTCCGAACTGGCGCATGTGGTTGATTATCTTAGTGGCGCGATCCACATGGCTGTCCATTTCTTTGGACAGTTCCAGAAGGATGTTGTCTTCGATTTTTTCCTTTTTCATCACTTTTTTCATAAAAAAGCTGCTTGCCGTCTTGATGACCGAAAGGGGTTGGTTGAGTTCATGGGCAACACCCGTGGCCATTTCACCCAGTGTGGCCATCTTGCTGGCCTGAATCAGTTGCTGTTCCGCCTCCAGGAGTTTAGTGATATCGCTGGTGGTCACCAGAAGCACTTTCTGTCCATGATATTCCGACGGTGATATCCGGATATTGACATAGAGATTTTCACCAGCCTTATTGATCTGTTTTGCGTTATTGATGAGCGCGGCTCCTCTTATTTTGGTGCCGTATAATACCCTTTCCTCTCTTTTGAACAGGTCCAAGAATGATTTTTGGGGGATCTCGTTTCGGTCAAATCCGTAAACCGATTTCACGCTCTCGTTACAATCGAGTATGGTTAGATCTTCAGCATCCAAGACGAAAACCGGATTCGGAATGTTGTTGAAAATCTCATGGTATTTCTTTTCAGATCTTCGTAGTTCTTCTTCCAGCTGTTTGACCTGGGTGATATCAATATTCATCTCCATGGCTGCGATGATCTCGCCTCTGTCATTTCTTACCGGTGTGGTCCTTACGATCCAATGAGTGAGGGAGCCATCTTTACTGAAACCGGTTTCTTCGCTGGTGTGAGAACGGCCGTCTTCGAAGGTTTTTTCGACCGGGCAGACAACACATTTCTCATCCCGCCCTTTATAGGCGTAATAGCAGTAGTCACCCGGTTTAGGATCAAATGTTTCGGCAAATTCACGATTGTAGCTGATTAATTTGTAATCTCGATCCTGTACCGTAATGATGCAGGGAACCTGTTCGAACAGATTTTGATATTCGTTCCGCTGTTGTTTGAGTTTGGTTCTGCTTTCTCCGATTTCTTCCGCAATTTCATCTATGGCCCTGGCCAAATGAACCATTTCGTCATCTTGATGAACCCAGATATCCTCTTCATTATTTTTCTTTCCGATACCGCGAATACCTTCCAACAATATAGACAGCGGTCGATTGATCCATTTCATAATTAGAATACAGAGGAAGGCAGTCAAGCACACGAAAAGCAGGCCGGCAAAAAACATGGCTTTTTCTTGATACCTGATGCCGATCATCGTGCCGCCCATAACCGCAAGCAGTGTAACCACAACGACTGCAGCGATAAGCTTTAATGAGAGCTTGTGATACATTATTAACCTGTGTTTTCAGCCGGTGTTTGTTTCTGTTTGGCAGGTATAATAAGCTTTGACTTCACAAATTGTCAACGAAATGCGGTTTGACTTGTCCTGTGTGGATTTGAAATTTGTTTTTGAGACTGGAAGGTTGAGGCGGATGAGGCCGGCGTTGCCACGTTGGCCTGCAGGAGTTGGCTATATGGAGAGGAAGGCGGAAGAAGAAGCGGAGTTCAACAGAAATACTCCACTTCTTCTATACTGTTATGGTTTGTTTGTTCGCCTGTTTCTTAACTGGTTCTTACTTTTGTGGAAATCTGCAGCGGCGCTTCAGGGTCCTCGGGAACCCGCTTAATCAAACCGGTAATCTCCTTTTGAAGCGTTTTGATTTCGTTTTCAGTTGCGAGCATCGCTTCCACCTGCTTGGACACGCGATCTTTTTCTTCCGCGTATTTTGCTTCCAGATTTCTCAGCTGGTGCTTCATTCTTATGAGGATATCTTTATTTCCCGGCGCCAAGAGATCGCTGTTTTTATCTTCAAGGTCGGCGACGAAATACCAGTTTTCGGTTTTTTGACTGTGCCATGCTTCGCCGTTTACATGTTTCCCTTTTACCCGAACACCGGCTTTCCATATTTTATAATCACCTTCTTCCCTGATTACTTCGTATACACGGGCCTCTCTCCGGCGACCATCCTCACACTGGACAGTGTGTTTCTCCATGGTAATAACCTCCTCCCTTTAAACGTAAGGTCGAAACCATTTTTAAACGTATGATACCAGCGCCGAAACTGGGGATGTTTGTTACGTGTGCAAACATCCCCAATCGCTTCGATTCACAAATGCGGCAATATATTGCGTTATACGCTAAATGGACGGCAATCTCTCGTTATTCCTCGTCACCATTTTCGCCGCCGTTTTTCAACTTTCCCATGGCCTTGGTCAATTCAATCATTATACCGAGACCCTGCTTGACTTCTTTGCTTGAAGCGGCCCCAATCATACCGAACGGGCCGATCGCTTTGGCTTTTTTAAGATCAACCTTAGCCGGCAATTCAGCCATGGACTCCAGGAATTCGATGGCCTTGGGATCTGAGATTTTCTTTGCCAGACCCAGCATCGCCACAAGACTATCCCCGATTTGTTCCATATCCTCAGGCGTATATGCTGCTGCAACCTTGGCACGGATATCGAGCATGGATTGAATGATGCGAAGCACCCCTTTTTGTTCCAAGTCATCCAGATAGTTGATGGCTTGGGGGACGGCCGATTTCAGCAAAGGTTCGATGGTGTTGACAAAGTCGACCACATTCCCAAGCTGAGTCAATGCAAAGTTGATGTGATGGATACTTGCCATGGATTTTTTGATTAAAAGCATCAAGTCTTCAAGCTGGAAGCTCGATTCCACATCTTCCAATTCTCTGATGAGGAGTCGAATTGCCTGTCCGCTTAACGGCGTTAAATCATCCCAGAGTTCCCCGATTCCGCTTGCGGTTTGCGCCATGGGGGAAAGCCGGGCCTCAATCCGATCCAGTCGTTCCAAAATCAATTCTTCATTAGTCATAGCCACCCCCTTTACTCAGTTACAAGGCTGTGACGCATCTTGCCTGCCATTGTCATTTGCTGTTCCAACGGTAACTCAACCCCTCGCATCATCATATTCCAGTAAACCCACTTGAACATCATTTTGCCCCAATAGTTGAGATAGCTGTCGCCCAGCAGGCTGAAAGGTCCTAACCCCGGAAACGGAAATTTTCCCGGCAGCGGTTCATATTTGTAATTAAAATCGATGAGAACCGCTTTTTCATAACCGGAACAGATGAAACAGGTGGCATGGCCGTCAAAAGTTGTCTTCGGTTCCTGGCCGTCTATTTCCCGGAGCATGTTTTCAATTACCGTTTCTGACTCGTAATGGGCCACTGCTCCGGCTTTGGAAGCAGGAACATTGGTGGCGTCACCAATCACGTAAATGTTTTCGAAATCCTTGGCCCTCAAGGTGAAATGGTCGGTATTGACAAAGCACATGGGGTCGCCCATACCGGAATCCTCAATGAATTGGGCCCCGAAGTTGGGCGGGATCGAGATCAGCAGATCATAGGGAACCTTTTCACCCTTGTGTGATTCGATGGTCTTTTCTTCAGCATTGACCTGAGCGATATCCCAGTTGGGAGTGACCGCGATATTTTTTTGTACGGCAATTTCTCCCAAGATCTTGGAAGCTATCGGTTTTGTAAAGGCGCCGGAAACAGGGGTGACCAATTCGATTTCAATGTTATCCCGAACGCCGTTTACTGTGAAAAACCAATCGGCCATGAAGATGAACTCAAGCGGTGCCACCGGGCACTTGTAGGGCAACTCCGCAATGTTGAGAACGACCCGGCCTTTTCTAAAATACTTCATCTTCTCATACAGGGCCTGTGCACCTTCTAGGGTGTAGAAATCATGGATGTTGCCATGCCAATCATCCATCATGCCCTCGACTTCACCGGGCATGACCCGGCAGCCGGATGCAACAACCAGCCAATCGTAATTGTATTTGCCTCTTTTGCCTTCCACGGCGCGCTGTGCCGGATCGATGCCCACCACTTCATCGAAAATAAAATTTACGCCCTTGGGTATGAATTCTCTCTTCGGTTTTTGGCAGTCTTCCGCTGTGTAGACGCCGAACGGAATGAACAGCCAACCGGGTTGGTAGTGGTGAATTTCATCATTATCAATAATGGTGATATCCCACTCCGATTCACCCAATTTTTTCCTCAAACCGACTGCCGTCATGGTGCCTGCGCAGCCAGAACCCAAAATGACAATTTTTTTCATAAATACCTCCTCTATTTGATGTATTTTGTTATTGTCTCCTTTATCTTATCAGATCGGCAATGGTAGTTGCGTCCAGACTTTTGTAAAGCGCCGCGGTTGCATCTTGCCATGCCACCCGAATCCGGCAATCGGTCGAAATGAGACACATGTCAGGGTTGCCCACGCACTCAGCCAGGTCTATAGAGCTTTCTAATAACCGGACAATTTGCCCCAAGGTGATTTCTTCGGGTTTTTTTGCCAGCATGTGCCCGCCTTTGGGTCCTCGAACGCTGTTAATCAGCTCAGCCTGTTTTAGCGGACGAATGATCTGTTCCACATATTTCACTGAAATATTCTGTCGTCTGGAAATTTCCCCGACCTGAACAGGCCCTTCGTTTTGCAAGCGGGCTAAATCCATCAAGATTCTGGTACCGCAACGGCTCTTGGTGGACAATTTCATCTGATTTATCCTTAAATAATATAGATCTTTATAATCTATATTAATTTAGTATGATATAACCCAACAAAAAAACATTTGTCAATCAAAAAATTGAAAAAAAATAATCTCTCAGTTTGTCATGAAAATTGAATAAAATAGAATAAAATCAATAAATTAACAGTTAATACTGGTTTTTGGAGCTTACAGAGTGGGTTCGTCTTCGTCGCGACAAGGGCCTTCCAACAAATCGGCAATTGTGGTGTTGTCTAGGCTCTTATAAAGGGCTCGGGTGGCTTCCTGCCAAACCAATCGAACCTGACAATTTGAGGCCCTGGTGCAATCTTCCGGTGAGCTGACGCAATGAACAAGGTCGGTTTGACCTTCAAATAAACGAACGATTTCACCCAGGGTGATTTTCTGCGGGTTTTTACTGAGGACATGACCGCCTTTCGGGCCTCTCACGCTGTTAACCAGACTTGCCTTTTTAAGCGGTCGAATAAGCTGTTCGCAATACTTAACAGAAATCTTCTGCCTGCTTGCGATTTCGGATATCTGCACGGGGCCCTTATCCTGGTTCATGGCCAGTTCTACCAATATCCGTGTACCGTATCTGCTTCTTGTGGATAGTTTCATTTATAACCGAAAATAATTAACGTATTTTTGAAAGGTGGAACTATTCGAAAAACTCTTAAATGTCAATAAGCGATTAAGAACGTATAGGGACTGTAAAAAAACTTTGTCGGAAATATGCAATAAGGCGATACACAGGTACGATTTCACGGAATGATTTGAATTTTTTACTTCAAAGGGGTTTGGTGTTATACAGATTCAAGGAGCCGAGCGATTAGCTTCCTATACTTACACCTATAGAACCTCTATAAACTCCTTTTTGATAATCGGGGAGAGTGGGAAGGAGCGGAATAATGAAAATCAAGTATCTGGAGACTTTTACCGTCGATGCCGGTTGGAGGCCCTGGCAGTTCGTTAAGATAGAGACCGAAGATGGGATTGTCGGTTACGGAGAATGCAGTTCGGGTCGGGCGGCGAATGCCATTGCCGGAGCTGTTGAGGATATGAAACCGCTATTAATGGGAAAAGATCCCCGGGCATACGAAATGCGTTTCTCGGAAATGGCCAGAAACGCGATTCAGAGCCCCGGGGGGGTGATGGCAAAAGCCATTGCCGGCATCGAGCTGGCACTCATCGATCTTAAGGCGAAAGCCTTGGGAATATCCGTTGTCGAGCTGTTCGGAGGACCGACGCGGGAGAAGGTCCGGCTTTACTGGTCGCACTGCGGCACCACGAGGGCCCTTTACCATGAAATGATGGGCACCCCACCCATCACCACTATGGACGATATCGCCGAGTTGGGCAAAGAGGTGGTGAAAAGCGGGTATTCAGCCCTTAAGACCAACATCATCTTTCCGGGTAAACCGGCAACCGTGCATTTTGACGGTTTCGGAGGCGGTCCGGGCACTATGGATCAGGTGGCATCCAATGAAATGCTGAACCATATCGAAACGCTTATCGGAACATTCAGAGACGCGGTGGGACCGGACATCGATATCTGCCTGGATCTGAATTTCAATTTCAAAGTCGAAGGCTGCATCCGTATCGCTCAGATACTGGAGCAGTTCAATATGCTCTGGCTGGAAATTGAAATGTATAACCCCAAAGCATTGCAACAGGTCAAAGAAGCCACCCGAACCAAGATCTGCACCGGGGAAAACCTATTTTACATGAAAGAATATATTCCTTTCTTTGATCTGCATGCGGCCCATGTCTTTATGATCGATGTTCCCTGGAACGGATTTGCCCAATCCAAAAAAATCGGTGATCTTGCCCAGGTCTATGAACTGAACGTATCGCCTCACAACTATTACAGCCATCTGTCGTCTTTTATCGGCGCATCTCTGTGCGCAATACTACCGAATATTCGCATCATGGAAATCGATGTGGATGACGTGCCCTTGAGAGAAGAATTGACCACCAACAAACCGAAAATCGAAAACGGCTATATGGAAGTGCCCAGCGGACCGGGTTGGGGAACGGACATAAATGAGGAGGTGGCCAGAGCAAATCCATGGGGAAAAGCAAGGGCGCATTGGTAATTATTCTACCTGGTTATGCGCTATTCTCAAGTTATGGAATCCACTCGGCCGACGGGTATCGGCCCTTATGCCGGACAAAACTCGCCGCTAAGGCCCCATAGAG
>CAYSUA010000248.1:0-712 GCA_964433795.1 uncultured Desulfobacteraceae bacterium
CCTATTCCTGTAAGCAACTTGGGCTTTGTGCATAACCGCATTTAGATATAATCCGGATATCGGAGGACAATTGAATGAGTCTGAAAGATAAGTACGCCATTGTGGGTGTGGGATACACCCCCCAGGGAAAGGTCCCCGGCAGAACCGCCATGAGCTTTCATGTTGAGGCCAGTGTCAATGCGATAAAAGACGCCGGTCTGAAGAAAGAAGATATCGACGGGCTGATCTGCTACCGATATTTTGTTCCGGCACAAGGCGAGGCCGAAGCCACTCCGTGGTTTCTGGCCCACAAACTGGGGTTGGCACCCAAGGTTTTAAGCCAGGAAAGCGTCTGACTCCGATCTTCCCTACAGTACGCCGTGGGCGTACTCGATGCCGGGCTCTGCAACTATGTGCTCGTTTCCTATGGCGACAATGCCGTGTCCGCCAGGCGCCCGGATATATACAACGGACATATCCTGGATGATAATGCGCCGGTATTCGGCCAATTCGGAGCGGTCGCCCGGTATGCGATGGCGGCACGAAGGGCCATGCATGAGTTTCATACCGGCCCCGATACCTGGATGGATATCGCGGTTGACCAGCGTAAGTGGGCCGACCTCAACCCGGAAGCGCAGATGTATGATCGTTCTTTGACCGAAGACGATTACTATGCCGGCAACTGGGTGGTGGAACCCTTCAGGCTCTACGACTGCTGTTTGCTCAGCGACGG
>CAYSUA010000248.1:722-8616 GCA_964433795.1 uncultured Desulfobacteraceae bacterium
GTAACCTCTGCTGAAAGGGCCCGGGACCTGAAACACCCGCCCGCTGTAATCATGGGTCTGGGCCAGCATTATCCGGCACGTGATATTAGTCAATCAACCTATATGGCAGGCCCCACCGGCGCAAAAATCGCAGGCGAGACTGCTTTTGAGATGGCGGGAATTACCATCGATGATGTGGATGCCTGCCAGATTTACGATTGCTTCACCTATGCAGTGGAAATTACGATGCAGGATTACGGCTTCTTCGGACCGGGTGAAGGCAAGGACTGGTTCAGCGGCGGAACGATCGGGCCGGAGGGTAGAATGCCGGTCAACACCTCGGGCGGACAGCTATCCGAAGCTTATTTTATGGGGATGACGCCCTTAACCGAGGGAGTGATGCAGTTAATGGGTCGCTGCGGCGACAGGCAGCTGGGTCCCAAAACCCAAACCAGGGAGCCGGAAATAATCCTCTGCAGCGATAACGGCGGTGCGTTGCAGAGTCATATGGCGACACTCTTGAGGAGGTTATAATTCTATATGGCAACCGAGAAACCGTTACCCCAGGTCAATCCGGATACCCAACCCTTCTGGGACGGGTGCAAAGAGCACGAACTGCGCTTTCAAAAATGTATGGACTGCGGTCACGTTCGCTGGCCCCCGTCCATGATCTGTCCCGAGTGCCATGCCGCTCAAACCGAGTGGATCACAGCAGGCGGCAAAGGGGCCGTATATACCTTTGCCGTCTATCACCGCGCCTTTCACCCGGCGTTTAAGGATGATCTCCCCTATGTAGCGGCAGTTGTCGAATTGGAGGAAGGACCACACCTGCTCACCAACATCATCGGCTGTAAACCCGATGCGGTTCGGTGCGACATGCCGGTAGAGATTGCATGGGAGGATGTCACCGACGAGTTCAGTCTGCCCAAGTTCAAGCCGGCATCATGAATACACCATACTGAAGTTGCTAACATCTGATTTTGATGACCTCGTATGAAATCTTAAAAACGAGCTTTTTACGAATTCATCAAAGGAGGGAGGCTACAAATGACAACCATCGACGGCGGCGCCCTTGTCGCCGAGACACTTCACAGAGCAGGCATACGGCGCATCTTTTCGGTTTCGGGATCGGGAATGGCCACCATCTATCGACGCTGCGCGACGGCAGGTATCGATATTATCCATACCCGCCACGAGGGCGCAGCAGCATTTATGGCGGATGCCACAGCGCGAATGACCGGACAACCCGGGATCTGCATGGTGACCCACGGCGTGGGTTTGACCAACGCCTCCACCGGCATCGCAACGGCCTGGCTGGATCAATCCCCCACCATAAACCTGGTACTCGGCTTTCCGCGCTCCGGTCAGGACCGGGGCAATATTCAGGACATCGACCAGATGGCCTTCTCGGCGCCCATCACCAAATGGGCACGGCGGGTTCCGGAAGTCAGGCGCCTGCCGGAATACCTCGCCACAGCCAGCCGCCACGCCCTGGCCGGCCCTCCCGGCCCTGTAGTGCTGGAGTTGCCCACCGACATCCTTGCCGAGCAGATCGACGTTGACCAAGTGCAGCACCACCCCTGGCCATTGCGACAAGCGCCTGCGGCCGAAGGGCGCGAGATTGAAAAGGCGGCAGCATTGATCGCCAAGGCCGAACGCCCCATCCTCGTGTCCGGCAGCGGTGTTCGCTGGGCCGAAGCGGGCACAGACCTTGTCAGGTTCATCGAGTCCGCCCGACTGCCGACTTTCACGCGCCGCCTGGCCCATGGCACACTGGCTCCGGAGCATCCGCTTAACTTCGGTAACGCCTGGTTCATGCAAAACGGTATGATCGACTATGCCGCGGGCCGCTGCGACCTCATGATACTATTGGGCGGCAGGATGTTTTACGACCTCGAGCATGGTCGGGCGCCGAAGATCAATGCCACCGCCAAGTTCGTCCAGATCGATATCGACCCCACCAATCTCGGTCATAACCGTCCGGTGGACGCGGGCATCCTGGGAGACGCCGGCACCGCATTACGTCAGCTGGCAGAAGCCCTGCGGGACGAAAACATCCCGGAATCCCGTGAAAACTGGTTTTCCGAGCTTTCCGGAAAACGGGAGGAAGCGCGTGCGGCCATAGCCGCTTACTTCAACGAGGAAGGGTCTCCCATCCACCCGCTGCGCGTTTGGTCGGAGATCACGCGCGTTATGCCGGAGGATACCGTCGTCGTCCCCGGCCAGGGCGATTTCGACTTCTGGGGTGACATAATCCTGCCGGTGCGCCGGCCCGGCCACTACCTTCGTTCCGGACGCTCGGGTTGTTTAGGGGCTGAGATCCCCTTCGGGGTCGCTGCCAAACTCGCGCGACCCGATGCCCCTGTCCTGGTCACCGTGGGAGACGGCGGCTTCGGCTTCAGCGCCATGGAGCTTGACACGGCCGCACGGTACAAGGCCCCCATTATCCTCGTGGTCGGCAACGACGGCAAGTGGAGCATGATAAAGTCACAAATGACGGCAATGTACGGCGAGGAGGCCGATGTTTTTTTAGATCTCGAACCCCGGCAATACCATAAGGTTGCCGAAGCCTTCGGCGGATACGGAGAATACGTAAGCGAGCCGGAGCAGGTGGGGCCGGCCTTTTTACGCGCCCTTGAAAGCGGTGTGCCCGCCATCTTGAATGTTGCCATCCGCCCCTTCACCAGTCCGCTCTGCCGCTGGTTGAGCCGGGGTCAGCGCCACCCGTTCGAACTGATCGGCTATCCCGGGGAGAAGACGCCATAGCTCCCGGCAATATTGTTGAACGTGGTTGTGCAGAAAGCTAAAGCTGTTTACCGGAATAGGCTTTGGAGGTGATCCGATTCGTGCGCGTGTGACTGTTTGAGTGTCTTGGATTATCTTCAAAGCCGCGTTTGCTTGACTTGAGGTTATCGTTGCAAAAGACGGACGAATGATACCAACGGCAAATCAAATCTCCCAAAAACCGCTGAATTGGCTCATCCGGTGCGCTCGCACGGCCCGGCAATGGATTGTTCTCTCCGTTGCCTTAGGGATAGCAAGCGGGCTTCTGTTGATTCTCCAGGCCCGATGTGTGGCCGGCATCATCCATTCAACGGTTATGGAAGGTCTTAACCGAAACGATCAATGGTCTGTTTTTATCGCGATACTGGCGCTCATTGGAGCCCGGGCAATCCTGGCCTGGGGTCGGGAACTGGCCGGGTTTAAAGCCGGGGCAACGGTTCGGGAAGAAGTTCGGATGGACCTGGTGAGACACATTACCGACCGCGGTCCTGCATTTACCAGCCGGCACAAGACAGGTGCACTCACAAGTGTGGCAATGGAGCAGGTAGAAGGACTTCATGGATTTTTCGCCCACTACCTTCCGCAGCTGGCATTGTCGGTCGCCATACCCGCTGCCATACTCGCCGTTATTTTTCCCATTAGCTGGGCGGCAGGCGGACTCCTGTTGATCGCTGCTCCCCTCATTCCCCTGTTTATGATTCTTGTGGGGATGGGAGCAGAAAGTATCAGCCAACGGAACTTCCAGGCGCTGGCGCGAATGAGTGCCCACTTTTTAGATGTACTGCAGGGTATTTCAACACTGAAGCTTCTTAATCGAAGCCGCAAAGAAGAAGCGGAAGTCGCCCGGGTTTCCGATGGGTATCGCCGGAAAACCATGTCGGTGCTCAGGGTAGCGTTTCTGTCTTCCGCCGTGTTGGAGTTTTTCAGCTCCATCAGCATTGCGCTGGTAGCCGTCTATCTGGGTCTGAGTTATCTCGGGTATATGGCGTTCGGCGCCTGGGATAAACCCTTGACGCTTGCAGGCGGCTTTTTTATTTTGCTGTTGGCGCCGGAATTGTTCCTGCCGCTGCGGGAACTCGGCACCCACTACCACTCCCGGGCCGAAGCCATGGGTGCATCCGGTGAAATCCTCAAGATTCTGGCCGACGACGGTCAGGAACCGACCAAAGGTACGAGATCTTTAGAACCGAATAAAGCGGTTGGCATTCGCTGTAAAAATCTTCACTTGACCTATATCGGCAGTGGACGGACGGCACTATTCGGCGTGAGTTTTGATCTGAAAGCCGGTGAACAGGTGGCACTGGTGGGCGCCAGCGGAGCGGGAAAAACCACCATTATGAATCTGTTGCTCGGTTTCATGCAGGCAGATATCGGACAAATTTTTGTCAACAATACACCGCTGGATAGTGTATCCATGGAGAGCTGGCGTCGACACCTGACCTGGATCGGACAGGATCCTGTTTTGCTTGAGGGAACGCTCCGGGACAATATCCGTATGGGCCGACCGGAAGCCGCCGCATCGGCCATCGCTGAGGCGGCTTCCGCAGCCGGACTCTCCGAGTTCATCGCAAAACTCCCCGATGGCCTCGAAACCCGGGTGGGTGAACGGGGGCAGGGGCTTTCCCGGGGACAAGCTCAGCGCGTTGCATTGGCAAGAGCATTTCTAAAGGATGCTCCCCTGCTGTTGCTGGATGAGCCAACCGCCGGTCTGGATATAGAAAACGAAAACCGGATCTTGGCGTCTATCAGGAATCTTTCCAGAGGCCGGACGGTCTTGATGCTTACGCATCGTCTGGCCGGACTCCAGGATATGGACCGCATCCTGGTGATGGCCGACGGAAAGATCGTTCAGACGGGAACCTGGTTCGAACTGAAACAGATTGACGGCGAGTTTCGGCGGCTGTTGACACGCAGACAAGAGGAAGCAACCGATGCGTGACTTTTGGCGCGAGATGGCACCGTTTGTGCGATTACTTCTTCCGTATCGAATACGGATGACGCTGGGAACGATATTGGGGTTGACGGCTGTGGCGGCGGCGGCGGGTCTGCTTGCGCTGGCCGGGTGGTTCCTGACCGCTGCGGCCCTGGCGGGCCTTACGGTGACCGGTGCCGGTGCGTTCAATTTCTTTTTCCCTTCCATCGGTGTCCGGCTCTTTGCTTTTGCCCGTATTGCCGCACGTTACTTCGAGCGCATCATCACCCATGATGTGACGTTTCGCATTCTGGCCCGCCTTAGGGTATGGTTCTATCGAAAATTTGAACCGCTGGTTCCCGCCTGTCTGGCGAAGCACCGGAGCGGAGAAGTATTGAGTCGCCTGGTTGAAGACATCGACACGCTGGACAACCTTTATCTGCGCGTCCTTTCACCCACCGCCGTGACCCTTGCCATGTCTCTCATGCTCCTGGTTTTTTTACTCTGCTTCGATGGCCTCATCGCCATTACCGGATTTATCGCTCTCTTGTCGGCCGGTTTCTCTGTTGCCGCAATTGTCGGAGCTCGCGGGGCGGACATCGGCAGAGAAATGGGGCGGTGCAGTGCGCGATTGCGAACCCGTCTCATCGAATGTTTCCAGGGCCTTGGCGAACTGCTGGTCTTTGATGCCCGTAACCGTCATGTCACCGCCATTTCGCAGAACATGAAGCAGGTTACAGACTGCCAGATGCGGATGAGCCGGTTGTCCGCTTTTTCGGGAGCTGCCATCACACTGTTTTCAGGAACGGCCGTGACCATTGTTCTTTACATCGGGGTTGACCGGGTAAGCAGCGGGAGGATGGCAGGAGCGTCCCTTGCCTTGTTAACATTAGCGGTTTTGGCGGCCTTTGAGAGTGTGCTATCCCTTCCACACGCCTATCAATATCTTGGAAGGAGCTGGGAGGCCGGCCGCCGCATTCGGGAGATCATCGACGCCCCACCGGCTGTCTGCTTTCCGGAACAGAGCAGTGTGATGCCCCGGGGTATCGACGTGATGTTTGAAAATGTCAGCTTTCGATATCCGGATCATGGGCCTTGGGCGCTCCGCAAGGTGAACGTTTCCATCCGATCCAATACTCGCGTTGCAGTGCTGGGCGAAACCGGTTCCGGGAAATCGACGCTGTTGAACTTGCTGGCCCGCTTCTGGGATCCATCCGAGGGCCGGCTGCTCATGGCCGGCCAAGACATCCGCCATCTGACCGAAAGAAACCTTCGGCAGGCTGTGAATGCGGTGCCGCAAACCGCACACATATTTGGAAAAACCATCCGGGAAAATTTACTGCTGGCCAAACCGGATGCCGATGACGCACAGCTCCGAGATGCATTGGATGCAGGCTGTTTGCTGACCTTCGTCGATACGCTTCCCGACGGTATAGACACCTGGGTAGGAGAATCCGGAAAGCTGCTGTCCGGGGGGGAGGCTCGTCGGCTGGCCATGGCGCGATGTTTTTTAAAGGACGGGCCGGTCTGGGTTCTGGACGAGCCCACAGAAGGGCTCGATCAGTCCACCGAGCGGCAATTACTATCGACTGTTTATGAACGGACCGAAGGGAAAACGCTGTTACTGATCACTCACCGGCTTGTCGATTTGCACCGGATGGACCACATCATAGTTCTGAGGGCGGGCCGCGTGGCTGCACAGGGAACATATGAAATGCTGAAAGATAGGCTTGCGGGTTCAGCGTTCTGAGTTCTACGTTCTGAGTTCTACGTTCTGAATTCTGGGTTCTGTGTTCAAAGACGTAACAACTTATATGGTCTTATCTCATCCACAATAACGAAAGTATTAAGCAACGCTTAACCGTGCTGCTATTGGAATGACACTAGTATGTAACTCGTAACCCTGAACCTTGAACTCTGAACTCAGAACGATTGTTTATTAAAATTCGCTTGACTTACTTCGACCTTTTCGAAAAAACCGATATTCACAACTGAAGCAATATCACTGAGGAGGAGCACCTATGGATGCATTGCTACTTTCACGATTACAATTTGCAACCACCACCATGTTTCATTTTCTGTTTGTTCCGCTCACATTGGGACTTTCCTTTGTAGTGGCCTATATGGAATCACAGTATGTGAAAACCGGAGACGAAACATATCTGCGTATGACCAAATTCTGGGGCAAGCTTTTTCTCATCAATTTCGCTGTGGGGGTGGTAACCGGCATCACGCTGGAGTTCCAGTTCGGTACCAACTGGTCTCGCTACTCGGCATACGTGGGAGACATCTTCGGGTCTCTTCTGGCCATCGAAGCCGCGGTGTCTTTTTTTCTCGAATCCACCCTCATCGGGGTTTGGATTTTCGGCTGGAAAAAACTGTCCAAAAAGGCGCATGCTACCGTCATGTGGCTGATCGCCATCGCCTCCAGCATGTCAGCCGTCTGGATTCTAGTGGCCAACGCCTGGATGCAGAGCCCGGTCGGATACACCATTCGAAACGGTCGGGCCGAACTAACGGATTTCGCTGCCGTGATTTTCCAGAAGTTTGCCATTGTCAAATTCGTTCACACTGTCAGCGCAGCCTACACGCTGGCCGCATTCTTGGTTATGAGCATCAGCGCATATCACATGCTTCGAAAACACCAGGTGAAATTCTTCACGCGCTCTTTCCAAATAGGGCTTACCTTCGGGCTCGTCTCGTCCCTGATGGTGTTTATCCTGGGAGACTTAAACGGGGTGGTGGTAGCGGAAAAGCAGCCAACCAAATTGGCAGCCATGGAATCGCTCTGGGAAACGCAAAAACGCGCACCGGTTTACATGTTTGCCTGGCCGGATCCTGAAAACGAGCGCAATGCCGTTGAAATCGGTCGCATCCCCGGCCTGTTAAGCTTTCTGGTGTTGCACGATATCAACGGTGAGGTGCCGGGCCTCAGGGACTTCCCAAAGGACGAGCGCCCGCCGGTGTTGATTACATCTTTTGCCTTCAAGGGCATGGTGGGCCTTGGGTGTCTGTTTATTTTGTTAACGGTGGTGGGCTGGTTTAAGCGGAAAAAGCTGCTGGAAAGCCCCGGTTACCTGCGGATCATGATGTGGTCCATCCCGCTGCCGTATCTCGCGATTCAACTGGGATGGCTTGTCACAGAGATTGGTCGACAGCCCTGGATCGTTTATGGGTTAGTGAAGACGTCCGATGCCGTATCCCCCATCGCAACGTCTC
>CAYSUA010000249.1:0-8613 GCA_964433795.1 uncultured Desulfobacteraceae bacterium
CAATCGAAAATATTCAATTGTTCAATATAGAGAAAGCGTGCCAATTATTTTTTTGCCACTAAATGCATAAAAATTACGATTAACGGCCAAGTTCACAAAAAGGAGCATCTCATGGCACTTTATTTGGTCCAGCACGGCAAGAGTCTTCCCAAAGATGTGGACCCGGATCAAGGGCTTTCAGATGAAGGCAAATCGGAAGTACAACGAATTGTCGGTGTGGCTGAAGGCTACGGGGTAGAGGTATCGAAAATTGCGCATAGCGGTAAAAAAAGAGCCCGACAGACGGCAGAACTGTTCGGAACCCTACTGGCTCCTTCGCAAGATAGAGAGGAGCGGGATGGCCTCAAACCGCTGGATGATGTCTCGGCAATAGCGGATACTTTGGATACCAGTGAAAACCTCATGCTCGTGGGACATCTGCCCTTTATGGAAAGATTAGCCAATTATTTGATTACCGGATCCAGCGACGGCCTTGTGTTCAAATTCCAAAACGGGGGGATTCTTAGCCTGGAGCAGGATCCGGAAAGCGGTTCCTGGTTCATCAAGTGGTCACTCATGCCCCACATCGAGTGATCAAAGGGACGCCAGGAGCATTCACATCAATTGTGGTGATTTCATAAAAAGCTTCAAATTCAAGGCGTGCAAATTTCGTGTCATGAGGCGTACTTTGCGTACGCCGCAATGACAACGAAATGAAGCAGAACGCAGAAGTTGGACTTTTTAGGGAATCACCGAAACCACAATATATTGTGATGCCATTACCTTGACATACCACATTTGATGATGTATGGGTTTTTCGTGGGGCTTAAGCTTCAACAGGCGGAACGCCATGTCTTTTGAAAGGATGAAACCGTTTTGGATTGGGGCGACTGTATTCGGTGTTCTATTCGCCGTACTGCTATCCATCCGTCTAAATCCTATTCAATCCTCACCATCCATCTCACCGCTTCCGGAATTTAAAAAAAATACCGCCCTCCTCGAACGTGATGTCTGGATGAATGTCTTTCAGAACGGACGAAAAATCGGATTCTCTCATTCCATCATGACCCGGATATCAGACGGATATGAGCTACAGGAATCCGTTCAATTGAAAATCAACACCATGGGGATGGTCCAAGAGCTCACAATGAATACAAAAGGCACCCTGCTGAAGGATCTCTCATTATCATCCTTCGAATTCCGAATGAACTCAGGTCGATTCCAATTCAGAGCCTCTGGTGCCGTAAAGGACCGAGTGCTCTCCATTCAAACAGAGTCCGGCGGTCGGAATCAGAAACTTGATTTGGAACTGGAAAACCGCATCTACCTGCCGGCCGGCATGGTCCATTCCATGGGCGCTCTCAATCTCAAATCCAATGAAGTGATCAGTTTTTCGATTTTTGATCCGGTGAGCATGGGACAGGAAACCATAGATGTACAAATGCTGGGCAAAGACAAAATCCAGATCATGGGACAGGTTCATACTGCCAAAAAGGTTTCCTTTACCTTCAAGGGAAACACTCAACTGGCGTGGATCGGAGAGAGGGGAGAGGTTCTGAAAGAGAGCGGACTGCTTGGGATTGAAATGGAACGCACCACCCGGGCCGATGCCCTTTATGGGCTGCCCGTGGAATCCAGCCAGGATCTTACAAAGGTTGCGTCCGTTGAATCAAACCGCATCATAAAGGAACCGAATCGGCTCAATCGACTTACCGCCCGCATCGAAGGGATTGATCAGGAAGGGTTTTCATTGGATGGATTCCGGCAAACTTTTGAAAACAACATCCTTACGGTGATTAAGGAATCACTTCCCGGTCCTTACGATTTGCAGACCCCACCCGAGACCGTACCCGATGAATACCTATCCCCCACTCTGCTCATCCAATCGGATCACCCCAGAATTCAGCGTTTGGCCAAACGGATAACAGCCTCTGCTGAGACCCCTTTGGAAAAAATAGAGCAATTGGTGGATTGGGTATATACAAACATAAAAAAACGACCGGTTTTATCGGTGCCGGATGCGCTTTCCACCCTAAAGAATCGCATGGGGGACTGCAACGAGCATTCGGTGCTCTTGGCGGCTCTGGCCCGGGCAGTGGGAATCCCGGCAACAGTGGAAGCCGGCTTGGTCTATCTGACAGACCGCTTTTACTATCATGCATGGAACATGGTCTATATCGGGGAATGGATCTCGGTGGATGCTCTGTTTGGTCAGATTCCGGCAGATGTGACCCATCTTCGATTTACTAGCGCTTCAACACATTTACCCATGGATCTGATCGGTTTAATCGGAAAGGTAAAGATCCATATCATGGAAATGAATGGATGATTCGACTCAAGGATTTAACCAAGCGGTTTGGTGATTTCATGGCTGTGGATCACTTAAATCTTGAAATTTCAAAGGGTGAAATATTCGGTTTTCTCGGACCGAACGGCGCGGGAAAAACCACCACCATAAAAATGATGGGCGGTATTTTAAAACCCACTTCGGGACACGTGAGCATCTGTGCAATCCCGATGGCGACAGAGCCTGAAGCTGCAAAAAACAAGGTCGGATTTATCCCCGATCGACCCTATTTATACGAAAAGCTTACGGGTATGGAGTTTCTGAAGTTTACTGCCGATCTCTACGGGGTTGAGGAGACCCGGTTTCCTCAAAAAGCAAAGGCGGTGCTGGAACAATTTTCCCTGTCCCATTGGTCGGGAGAACTCATCGAATCCTATTCTCACGGCATGAAACAGCGACTCATTATGGCGGCCGCGCTTCTTCATGACCCGGAGGTCATTATCGTTGATGAGCCCATGGTGGGCCTGGATCCGGCCGGAATAAAAATGGTTAAAAAACTCTTTAAGGACCTGTCTCGGGAAGGCGTAACCATATTTATGTCGACCCACACCCTGAAAATAGCAGAAGATGTATGTGACCGGATCGGAATCATCCATAATGGGAGACTTATCACAACAGGAAGCCCGGAGGAGCTAAAGGAAAAAACTCAACTTCTGGAAGCAGATCTTGAGGATGTTTTCATTAAGTTGACCACCGAAAACTGATGGCTGCGAAAAACGTCCAATATCTGCGTTGCGCTTCATCACGCTGTCACTGCGACGTACGGGCAGTACGTCTCGTGACGCGTGATTTGCGCGCCTTGATCTTAGCGCCTTTTGCTTTGCCATCGGTTTTGAGATCGATTATGAATTCATCAGGACAAATGAAGTTATGAACCACACCCTGACGTTGTTTAAGCCGAGAATCTGGTCTATTCGAAATCCGCTGGTACTTAAGCCTAAAAAGGGCCGTACCCTTAAAATGTGCTTGTTCGGTTTCATCGGGCTTTGCGTCTGGGGCGGGATACTCGCGGCTTCTTTACGAATACTCCATTATTTTAAAAGTATCCACGAATTGGGAGATTTGATCGGTCTAAAACTACTCTCCATGATTCTGATCACCGTATTTTCCCTGATGATCTTCAGCGGCATTATCACGTGTCTGTCCAAATTATTTCTGAGCAAAGATCTCTCCCTGGTCCATTCTATGCCGGTTGCATCGTTCAAAATCTTTTTTACCCGGTGGGTGGAGAGTACCTTTGACAGTTCTTGGATGGTTTTGATTTACACCCTGCCCGTGATGCTGGCTTATGGGATTGTATACGAAACCGGCATTCCATTTTATCTGATGATCCCTTTGAGTTTGATTCCCCTATCTTTCATTGCGTCGGGTATCAGTGCCTTTATGGTCATGTTAGGTGTCGTCATCATTCCGGCCAATCGGCTTAGAAGCATTTTTGTCTTTTTGGGCTTAGCTCTATTTCTGGTTCTGTATCTGGCATTCCGTCTAATGCGCCCTGAGCGATTGGTGGATCCCGAAGTGTTTGCAACCGCTTTGATTTATTTAAAGGCCTTGAGATCACCGGCCCCACCCTATTTGCCGAGTACATGGGCGTTTGACAGCTTGCGTCTGTGTCTCCTCAATCAGGCAGGCGCCGGCTTTTTCCATTTGGCAATTGCTTGGAGCTTCGCATCCTTTCTGGGATTTTTGAATATTCTCTTTGCCGATGCGGTGTATTTCAAGGGAATATCAAAGTCACAAACCGCTCCGGCACGGTTTATCCGAAATAGGCCATTGAACTACCGCGGATTAGGTTTTCTTTCCGGAACGGTCCGGGCTTTTGTCATTAAAGAATTCAAATCATTCTATCGTGATCAAACCCAGTGGAGCCAGTTGTTTCTGATCGCCGCTCTTTTCTTTATATACATCTATAACTTTAAAGTACTCCCTCTGGAAAAAGCGCCCATTAAAACCATATATTTGCAAAACCTTTTATCTTTCTTGAATTTGGGTTTGGCTGCATTTGTACTGACGGCTGTGACGGTTCGTTTCGCATTTCCTGCGGTGAGCACCGAGGGGGAGGCCTTCTGGCTGGTTCAATCCGCTCCCATTACCTATAAAAATTATCTGTGGATAAAGTTTTTTATTTATTACCTCCCCCTCCTTCTCCTTTCCGAGTCGATTATTGTCGTAACCAATCTCCTCCTCAATGTGACCCCGTTCATGATGATACTTTCGACGATTACTATTTTTTTTCTTGTGCCGGGAATTGTGGCCATGGGAATCGGCTTGGGAGCAGCTTTTCCTGACTTTCGGTCTGAAAACCCCGTTCAATCGGCAACGGGGTTCGGAGGCCTGTTGTTTATGATCCTGTGTGTGGGCTTTGTGGGTTTGGTAATTATCCTGGAAGCCGGTCCGGTTTACCAGCTCTTCATGGCTGACATTAATAAAAGGGATCTAACCGCGTTGAATTGGATATGGACCATCGGCTCTTTTGCCGTGGTGTTTATCATATGCGTCTTTGCTGTTATCATTCCCATGAAATATGGAGAGAAACAGCTCTCTCAAATGGAAGCATAGGAGATAAGAAAATGCAGGATGAATCATTACCGCAAAAGGAATTGGGCAGACGGTCAGAACATAGAGAACCGGTGGATCGATATCATAGTGTGGAGCTCACCGTCAGCCCAAATCGAATCATCTACCAGTTCAGAATTTGGAATGTTTCTCAGAAAGGGATGTGCATCCTATTAAAAGAAGATTCCGCTGCATTTGAACATATCCATGTGGGAGACATAATCGAGATGAAATACTATCCCACAGAATCCGCACGCCCCACTGAATTTTTTAATACAAAAATACAGCACATTACAAAAGAGGATACAGGTCGATTCAAAGGCCATTATCTGGTGGGTTTGTTAATTCTTAATAAGCAGGGATTAATGGAGACCGATCCATCGAATCAAAAGTAATCATCGTCACACGAGTCAATTCTGCTGCCTCCCATCTGAATCTTGTCACATCCTGTTTGATCCTTTCGTCTTATATCGACGCAACTTGCTGAAAATTATTTGTTTTTTATTATAACGAGATTCTATTTTTCGGCATATTCTTTGCAGTACTTCAATGTAGTATATCGATCGGATTCTGAGCGAAAGCGGTTTTCACCCATCGAAGCTATGAATAGGTTTCCGGAATATTTCGATTCCATGCGCAAAAAAGCTAAATTAAAGAGACAAAACACCGATATAACTATTATGGATCTCCAAGGGTCGGGCAAGAGGATATGTTTGAAATAACCTCTGATTTTACTAAGGTGCTGTGAATGAATGAAAAAATTCTTATCGTAGACGATGAACAGGACATCCTGCAGATGCTCAGCAAGCTGCTCACCCAGGAAGACTACAAGGTAAAAACAGCCTTAGGCGGTGAAGAAGCAATAGCCGTGTTCAAATCAGAACCTGAACCTTTCGATGCAGTCATCACCGATATGAGAATGCCGGGGTTGGATGGAATCGACGTTATCAAGGCATTAAAAGGGATTGACGAGCACATCGAAGTGATCATTCTCACCGGTTATGCCGCCCTCGACAACGTGATTCAGGCTTTTCGGCATCACGGTGCATTCGATTATCTGACCAAACCTTTAGAGGATATCAATGAACTTTTTATTACCGTCAATCGAGCCATTGAAAGCCGAAAGCTTAAAATTGAGAATAAAACCCTTTTGGAGCAGCTCAAGCAGGCTAAACGAAATTTGGAAAAACGGGTGGAAGCCCGCACCCATGAATTGAAAAAAGCAAAAGATTTGGCTGAAGCAGCCAATCAGGCAAAAAGCAATTTTCTGGCCAATATGAGCCATGAACTGCGAACGCCGTTAAACCACATCATCGGTTTCGCAGAGCTCTTGACAGATGGAACTCTGGGAGAATTGAACGAGACCCAAAGTTCATACCTCCAGGATGTGGTGGAAAGCAGCAAACATCTGCTCGCCTTGATCAACGACATCCTGGACCTTTCCAAGGTGGAAGCCGGCAGGCTGGAACTCCTTCCCTCGGAAGCGGACCTCATTCTCCTGCTTCAAAATACCCTGGTTATGGTCAAAGAAAAAGCCATGAAGCATGGAATAGAGCTGGCAACCGATTTTAATGGTATTCCCGAATACATTCACATTGACGATCGAAAGCTCAAACAGATACTTTACAACCTCCTCTCCAACGCGGTTAAATTTACACCGGATGGCGGACGGGTCAGCCTAAATGCATGCAAGGTTGATCTGGACCCTGCGCTTGACCTCGACCAGAAAGATATTGGAGAATTGAGATCATTGTTATATAAGATTAATAACAATGGCGGCACCGGAGAGGGTACTCGCACTTACGTAGATATATCTGTAACGGATACCGGGATCGGGATCAAACCCGAAGATCAGGACCGCGTCTTTGAACGGTTTGAGCAGGTGGAAGAATCGCTGACCAAGAAATACCAGGGAACCGGTCTCGGTCTGTCTTTAACCCGGAGCCTGGTAGAGCTTCACGGCGGCAGAATATGGGTTGAAAGCGACGGTGAAGGAAAAGGCAGCACATTTCGGTTCATTATTCCGGCCAACCAAACCCAGAGTATCGGTTCAGACTTGAATGAACGCCTGGAAGCAGTCTATAATGCCGTGTAGCGTATCACGTAATACGGTGCCCACTTTAATAATCCGCAAAGCATTCTCTTTTTGAGATTATCATTCGAGAGCAATTATCTATTTATCAGAGGCCGCATCTAACAATTAAGGTTTTGATATGAATGAAAAAATTCTCGTTGTGGATGACGAACTGGATATCCTCGAGATGCTCGGTGCCTTCCTTACCCATGAAGGGTTTCAGGTAAAGACCGCACCCGGCGGCCACGCCGCCATTGAAATTTTCAAATCCGAACCTTTCGATCTGGTGATTACCGATATGAGAATGCCGGGTATGGACGGCCTGACGGTGATGCGCCTGTTAAAGGAAGTGGATGAAGATATCGAAGTTATCATTCTCACCGCCTTTGCCGCACTGGATAACGTCATCGAAGCGTTTCGCCATAAAGGAGCATTCGACTACTTAACCAAGCCTCTGGACAACATTAATGAGCTGTTTGTAACCGTTACCCAAGCACTGGACAGCCGACGATTAAAAATCGAAAACAAAGCCTTGCTTAATCAGCTCCAGCAAGCCAAGACAGATTTAGAAAAACGGGTGGAAGAGCAGATGCGCACAGAACAGCAAATCCGTAAAAGTAAAATGCTTCTGCAGTCTGTTTTTGACGGTATCTCGGATCCGCTTATCATGCTGGATGAAAATTCCACCATTATGATGTTGAACAAAGCCGCGGTCGATCACTTTGGAACCGATTTCCCTAAAGCCCTCGGAAATGTCTGCTCTGATGTTTTGTCGAGCAATCCGGCCTACTGTGAAATCTGCAATATTCCTTCATTAGTGCTGAAGGGACAGCCGGTTTCATTTGAGAGAAAAGGTCTGGTTAATCCAGGCCGGCTGGAACAGGTGGTCATATATCCCTTGCATGAAGAACAGAACATGGCGCAGAGCGCCATCATCCGGATCAGTGATGTTACAGAAGCCAAACTGATGGAGCGTCAACTCATGCAGAGTGAAAAACTGGCATCCCTCGGATTACTGGTTTCCGGAATCGCCCATGAGATAAACAATCCCAACAATTTTATCGCGTTCAATATTCCCATATTAAGGGATTACCTGTCGGAGATGACACCAATCATTGATGATTATGCGGATGCTCACCCGGATTATGAATTGTCCGGAATGCGGTATGAAGAATTCCGAGACGACCTGTTTAAATTGGTGGGTAACATTGAACATGGCTCCAAACGAATCAACGCCACCGTGTCCACCCTGAAAGAATTCTCACGGAGAAAGGACGGGTTTGAAAAACAACAGGTAAATCTCAGAACCGTGATTGAAAAAGGGGTGGCGATTTGTCAAAGTCAGGTCAAAAAGGTGGTTCAGGCATTCGATGTGAATATTCCTCAGAATTTACCGGATATTTACTCGGATCCTGATGTAATCGAACAGGTGATCATCAATTTGTTGATCAATGCGGCACAAGCCGCCGACAAAGAAGAGTCATGGATCAAATTAAATGTTTCTGAAGGCGGCAATCAGCAGGAACAGTTGATCATCGAAATCAGCGATAATGGAAGCGGAATGGATGAAGCAACAAAAGAAAAGATATTTGACCCGTTCTTTGACCTTGGACAAAATAAATTATGGAAAAATGACAAGAAATAGGCAAGAACAGCG
>CAYSUA010000250.1:0-8592 GCA_964433795.1 uncultured Desulfobacteraceae bacterium
TATTCCGGAAGGCGGCTTAAAAAACGGTGTCCGTTTTTACTTGACCATTTCAAATGGGTCGTTAGGGTCATTAACTAACAGAAACGGTGCGCTTTCGACTTATAGCCAAATCCAGGATTTAGGTTAATACGTAAACGTTTCCACGAACAGATAAAAAGCGCCTCCTCTCCATTAACTAAACCACCTAACCGTAAAGAGGGTTGTCAAAACGACAACCCTTTTTACATTCGTCCGCACACAGCCTCTAAAATCCGCAGAAAATTGAGCCCAGGATCCCTTTGATCTGTTCATCACTAAAGCAGCGCTTATCCAAATACACCCTGGCAACGCCTCCGAGCATTATACCTGCCCTAAACAATCCTCCTGGGAAGGAACGGATTTAATCGTGCTAAAAGTTGATAGACGGTAACTTCTCCCCATTGAGCCACTTCAATTGCCGAAATACTTTCTTTTCCTTGGGAGCCGATGAGAACCACCTCATCTCCCGGCTGAATCTGAGATTCCGGTTTCAACAAGACTTCGATGTGGTTTGCCGTGACCCTTGCAATGATCGGATATCTTTCTCCGTTGATTAAGACAACGCCCTTCCCTGTAGCCTTCACCGGATAGCCGTCAGAGTACCCGATGGCAATGAGGGCAAACCGTTCTTTTTTTTCGGCTCGATAGGTCCGGTAATATGAAACCGTGTCCCCAGGCTGGAGGTTTTTAACCGCTGAGACGCGACTTTTTAGCTGTAGAACCGGTTTGAGATCGAGCCGGTTTTCTTTCTGGGCCTCTTCCAAACCGTAGTAGCCGTAAATCATTATTCCGGGTCGCACCATGTCCAGACAAAAGGATGGAAGCGCTATGATCCCGTTGCTGCTGGCTGCATGTTTAAGGCCCAAGGCGATGCCTTTTTTCTCGGCTTCCCGGCAAAGAGAGAGAAACCGCTCCATGAGTTCCCGATCAAACTCATGGACCTGGGGCAACGTCATCGAAGTCCCGGCAATATGGATCCCTTTTAGAGAAGCAACCGCTTCAATGAAAGGAAGTGCATCCCGATACGATATTCCCGCCCGCCCCATGCCCGCATCGATGTGAATATGGACATGTGCTTTTTTCCCGGCCTCTAATGCTGCTTGATTCAGAGATCGGACATCTTCCGAGAATACGGATTGGGAAATATCCATTCTAACCAATGTGTCGGCATCATCAGAGCAGAAGGGCCCAAAATTATGAACGGGGCAGGCAACGCCTGCATCTCTCAATTGAACCGCTTCCTGAAGCTTGCAGACAAAAAGATAATCGATTCCCGTTTGGTCCAGATATCGGCCGACTTCAACGAGACCGTGCCCGTATCCATTGGCCTTGACCACTGCCATTACAGGAACGTTCACCCTCTCCCTTATATTCTTCAGATTCGAACCCATATTTTCGAGATCGAGTTCGATCCAGGGATCATAACTGGAATATTTGTGGCTCTCTGCCGGGCTGTTGCTCATTATGGCAATCTCCTCCCTGTTGTTTCGTCCGCCTGATGCTGCCGCCTAAACGCGTTCGATCTCATTGTCTTTGGCTTCGTAAAATCGATTTCTCAATCTCCTGGAATTAAAAACAAAAACCGAAAGAACTGTAAACAAGGCGACACCGCCCAATATAATCGCCATTCGAAGATAGGGTTTTCCAAATTCCATGCGAATGGCTGCCAATGTCCAGATTGTTCTAACCCACTCTATTGTTCCCAAAAACAATAGGATTCTGAATAAAAGAACGACCCATTTCTTTCTTATTGCCAGCAAGGGTATCACTAACAATGAAAGGGCCATGAATAGGATGTTGCCGTACCGCAAGAAATGCGCCGCTAAAAGTAAAAGACTCATGAAAACGGGAATCAACCAGACCAATACCATCCACATGGGAGTTTTCCTCTTGATGCAATATACTAAAACGCGGTTATGCACAAAGCCCAAGTTGCTTTAAGGAATAGGCTTTGGAGGTGCCTGACTTGAGGTTTCTGCATTCCCGGATACTATAAAATGCTCACGGAATATCCTCCATCCACAGGGATCGCGGTGCCGGTTAAGAAATCCGAAGCAGCGCTGGAAAGGAATACCGCTATCCCTTTAAAATCGTCTATATGCCCCCATCGATTCGCCGGTGTGCGTGCCACCACTTTTTCTTCCAACCCTTCAAGCTGCTGCCGCGTCTGGACCGTCAAAGGGGTATCGATCCATCCGGGTAAAAAACAGTTCACCTGGATGTTGTCTTCCGCCCAGGCGGTTGCCAGCGACTTGGTTAGCTGCACAATGCCGCCTTTGGATGCAGCGTATGGGGAGCCCCAGGGCGAGCCGAACAAGGACAGCATGGACCCGTTGTTGAGGATTTTCCCGCCGCCGACTTTTTTCATGGCCGGATAGCAGGCGGTACTGCATCGGAATGCGCTGTCCAGATTCGTGTCCAACACCGTGCGCCACTCTTCAAAAGTCAACACCTCCGGTCGTTTGCGAATGTTCGTGCCGGCGTTGTTGACCAGGATATCGATTCGATCGGTTTTTTCGAGTACGGTTTCCACCGCAGCCTGAATCGCATCGCCGTCGGTAACGTCGCAGCGCACGGCAAAGGCTTTGCCGCCTAAATTTTCCAGTTCTTTGACCGCTTCCGAAGACTTTGCTTCATTGCGGGCAGCGACCGCCACTGTAGCACCGGCTTCGGCTAAACCCCGGCTGATACCCAAACCAATTCCGCTGTTGCCACCGGTTACGATGGCAACCTTTCCGCTAAGTTTAAATAGCTCCATGATTTTCTCCTATCGCCAATATGGTTATTAAATAAAAAGAAGTTCCTATACTATCAAATTAAATGTGAGGACATGCATATCCTCATCAGTTTCAGCCGCCGCCCGGTATGGTTGGCTTCCCAGCCTTACCTTCCTGCCGATAAGGCTCATATTCGTTTCTTCCGACTCCTGAACAAATAGATTGCCGGTAACCCATGGGCCTTCATCGAGTTCAACCATAGCAACGGTGTAGTACGGTTCCAAGCCTTCAGGAGCCACCCTGACCACCGTAAAAGAACGAATGGTCCCTTCTCCTTTCATTTCGGCAACATTAAGGTCACTGTGCCCGCAGTTGCTGCACACCATTTGAGCGGGAAAAGTATATGTGTTGCAATTTTGGCATTTCAACCCCATGAACTTTCCGTTTCTCAACCCTTCCTGGTATTGTTCAAACGTTAATGGATATTGCATGATCAGTTCCTCAGAATAATGTTGCAAATCGTACCAAAATCGCCGCCAAGGGTATCCACCATGCCGACCGATGCCCCTTCTACTTGCCGATCCCCGCATTCTCCCCTGAGTTGTTCGACGATCTCCGTTACCTGCGCGGCCCCGGTTGCACCGATGGGATGTCCCTTTGCCTTCAACCCTCCGGAAGGATTAACCACAACTTTTCCCTTGAAAGTCGTCTCGCCTTTGGTTGCGGCGTCGTACGCTTTCCCAAGCTCATAAAAACCCAGCCCCTCTATCGCCAATATCTCCGCAACGGTAAAGCAATCATGAAGCTCGACCGCATCAACGTCTTGAGGGCTCATCCCGGCCTGCTTGTAGGACTGTCTCGCCGCTTCCTCTCTGGCAGCCACCCGATAAAGATCTTTTTGTCTGTATAGCGGGCCTGCCGATGCTTGACCTGTGCCTGCAATATAAACAGGCTTATCCACGAGATCTTTCGCTTTCCCGGCATCGGCGATTACCACAGCCGCCGCCCCATCAGAAAAGGGACAGCAGTCAAAGAGCTGAAGGGGGTCTGCGACCATCATACTGTCCAGCACCGTCCGGATGTCGATCTGTTTTTGAAAATGGGCCTTCGGATTCATTGAACCGTGATAATGGTTCTTTACGGCCACCTCTGCCATACCGCGTTTCAATTCCGGCAACGGGATATTGTGTTTTGATGAGTACATATGCGCTGCCATTGCGAAGACACCCGGAAAGGTCAGCCCCGCCATCGCCTCGTACTGGGCATGGGAGGCCATGGCGAACGTCCGCGTGGCTAACGGTGTTCCCATTTTGGTGGCGCGTTCGGTGCCTCCAGCCAGGACAGCGTCGTAAACACCGGAACCGACCAGCAAAACGGCATGGCGTATTGCGACTGTTGCCGTAGCGCATGCGCATTCAAAGCGGGTTGCAGGGGCAGAAATGGGCAAACCCAACTCCGCATGTGCAAAAGGCGCCATGTGCAATTGTCCTTCTTCAAATTCGCCCAGACAGTTTCCGAAAAACAGTGCCTCCATATCTTTGGGTTCAAGATTCGATTTAATAATGGCATCAAGCCCGGCTTCTGCGAACATCTCCAAATTGCTTTTTTCGGATATGCCGAATTTGGTCATTCCCACACCTAGAACGGCTACTTCTCGCATGGTTCTCTCCTTTTGCTTCCTGAGCTATATCACCGCGCTCCCATCCTTATTCCGCCATCCAAGCGGATCACTTCACCGTTGAGCATGGGGTTTTCAACGATGTGCGAGACCAGTTTCGCATACTCTATCGCCTTACCCAGCCGGGCCGGAAAAAGGGTCATGTTGAGCAGTGTTTCTCTGACTTTATCGGACATTCCCGCCATCATCGGGGTTTCAAAGAGGCCGGGGGCGATGGTCATCACCCGTATCCCTGAGCCCGCGAGTTCTCTGGCCACCGGAAGTGCCAATCCGATCACGCCTGCTTTGGAGGATGCGTATGCCGCCTGCCCGTACTGGCCTTCAAGGGCGGCAATGGAAGCGGTATTCACGATCACACCCCGTTCATTATCATCGTTGGGGGTGTTCCTTACCATTTGTTCCACAGCCAGCCGTATGATGTTCATGGTTCCGATAAGATTGATCTGGACGACTTGATCGAATTGATCGATGGGCAGGGGGCCTTCCTTTCCCAAAACTTTCCCAGGAGTTGCAACGCCTGCGCAGTTGACGGCAATGTGAATGGCGCCGAAGGCTTCCATGGTCTTGTCGATCCCGGCCTGAACGCTTCCCGGGTCGGTAACATCCATTTTGCAGAAAACAGCTGAAGCACCCAATTCCGCTACAATGTTTCCGCCTCTTTCCTCTGCAAGATCAAAGATGGAAACGCTTGCCCCGTTTTCAACTAGATATCGGCAGGTCGCTTCGCCCAGACCGGAAGCGCCGCCCGTCACCACCGCCACAGAACCCTTTATCTCCATGTTGTTACCTCCTTCTTTGACAAGTTGCTGCTAATATTGCTTTTATCCGTTATTCTCGGTCATCTGTTCGGTATTGAACGGCCGATCCTAAGCAGAACTACATTTGAGCCTCAGGGCAGATCAGCCTGACGGTCGGAAAATATGTGCGATATCTGGATACATCCCGTGTAACTAAATCCAGATTAAGTACCGCAGCTTGTGCACCGATATAAAAATCCGGCAGGGAAGTTTTTTTTGCTCCCTTTCTTTTTTTGTACTTCAAATATGCTTTTCCGGCTAGGAATAGCCCCTCTTTGGGAATATCCAACAGCTGAAATCCGGCTTTAGATATGGCGGTTTCCAAATCCTCTATTCGCTCAAACCCGATCGATATCTCGGAATAAATTATAGAATTAATGAATAGGGTTGTATAATGAAAATATTCTTCCAGTATTGATTCAGACCAATCGGCCCATTTAGGATCGTTTAGGAAGATGTCCAGAATGACATTCGAATCAACCAGCACCCCCTTCATTTATCCCCTCTTGTTAAGGCCATAATTTCATCGGTTGACATCCTGACGTTTGCTATTCCTCTCAGGGTTCTAAATTTCCGGGGTGTGGTATTTTTCCTCTCTTTTTTCACTAAATAGACACGCCCCTTTTCTTCAATAAAATCTACCTCGGCGGCAGGTGTGATTCCATATTTTTCACGGATGTTTTGCGGAATGGTTACCTGTCCTTTTATGGTAACGCGCATGGTTTCACCTCCAGTATGGTGTAATACTTGTAATGGTATTACTTTGGCAGATATGTGTCAATCGTTGTTTCTAAGCATCTTATCTATCCATTTCGCTTTACAAGCCCTGCTCCCATATCAAAGGCTTTTTTACAATCGATGGGAAATATTTCCTTCCGCCGCCTGGCTTTCTTGTCTGCATCGAACCGATCGGCTACCATCTTTGAATAATCGTTAAACTGATAGGTATCGAAACTGAAGAGGGCTTCTGAAGTGCCAAAAAGCGTCTCCATTACCGTTTCACCAATACCGAGGTGCCGATCATAGCTCCTTTTTTTCATCTCCTCTTCCGTAACATTCATGGTATAAATTAATCCGGTTTTTATCTTTTTACGAAAAAGCGACTGTACGGGGTCGGTATAAGTAAAATAAGGGAAAAACAGACGTTCCATGAACGATCTCATTTCTCCGGATACGGTTCCAAAAAAGATGGGGGAGCCCAATATAAAGGCATCGACTCCCTCAACCTTTTTGAAGATGGGTGTCAGGTCGTCCTTTACCGCGCACCTGCCGTAGCTTTTGCCGCCTTTTGTTTTGCAGGCAAAACAGCTCTTGCAGCCTTTAAAATTCAGGTCGTATAGGTGAATGATTTCCGTTTCCGCACCCTGTGATGCAGCGCCTTCAAGCGCTTTTCCCAGCAGCGTGGCCGTATTCCATTTTTTTCTCGGGCTTCCGTTAAAAGCTATAACATTCATAATCCCTCCAATTCTATTCCGTTTTCCTTGCACCACTCCCTGAGAGTTGCTGTTTGTCTCGCATTTTCAAAATCATACCACTTTTGCATCACGCCTCGCTCATCGAGCAAATCCTTGTATCTTCCGTATGCCCCTCTTCTTCTGAATATGTTTATGACCTGTTCAAAATCGGCCGGAAGATGCTCCTCGATAAATTCGAATACGAGGTTTCGCCCCAAATCCAATTCGTTTTTGTGGGGAATTTCTATACAGGTTTCATTTTCATAGACTTCCTCCGGTATTTCATCGTCCATATCCCCATAGTCGGAGGTATAATAAATTTCTCCAGTTTCCTTACAGAGCATGGCCTGATTGGTGTACATTGTGGTAGAGCTTACATAGAAAAAAGCATCTTCAATATCGCTAAAACTGATGCCGGTACCTTTCGTCTTGGCAACCCCCACCACACAATCTTCTATTTGCACCATATGGTCTTTTAGGTGCCTTAGATAATCAATCATTAACTCGCCCAGTGTGATCGTATTATCTTCATCCACAACCCAGATATGATCAATGCATTTATCGTTCACATCTCTGATGATTCGAGCAAGATGACGGTTCAAGCCCTGCCAAAGATCCAGAAGGTCATTCCAAGACGCTTCCTGATATTTCTGGATTTTAACCCAATCATCGTTGTCGTGTTGATAATCCGGAAAAGTCAGCCCGTCTGTTATCTGCAATCGGACAAAGCGTTGGTGATTGTTGGATGCCGAATCTATCAAGTGCCCGACTACTTCCTTGGCGGACCAGTCTGAAGGTGTGGGTCGATTATTTACAACATCTTCGGACAGATTTTGAAGCTTGTTGCGGGCTTCCTCCATGATGGTTTCAATATCTGAAGCCAATATATCCCATTTTGTCTTATCGTTATTTCTCATCATGTCTCCATTTCCGCCGGGTCGACATGGACGATCATCGACCCCACATCATCCACTTCTTCTTCAATCCTCTTTTCCACGGTCTTTGCGAGACGATGCCCTTTAAGTACGGACAACCGGCCATCCACCAGAATGTGGATCTCCATCTGATAACGGCTGCCCGAGATTCTGACCCGAAGATCGTGTGCTTGGATCACGCCATCCACACTCATCGCACATTTCTTTATTTTATCCAAGATTTCGCTTTTGGGTGCAGCGTCGGTAAATTCGTTTATCGTCTGTATAATGATTTCGTAACCGACCTTTATGATAAAGAAGGAGACGAGCAGAGCGGCATAGGAATCCAGGATGTTCCAGGTCGGTTTGAAGTAAGCTACGGTTACGCCTAATAGAACAGCGACCGAAGAAAATGCATCCGACCGGTGATGCCATGCGTTTGCCACCAGCAGCCGGCTTTTAATACGGCGGCCCACGTGAACGGTGAAATGGTACAGCGCCTCTTTTAATGCAACAGCAATTGCGGCGGCGACAACTGCCATCCCTTTTGGGTGATATTCCGCATGCCGGTAGATGTTTAACGCCGCATCTTTTCCGATATAGATCGCTGTTCCGATCAATGCCATTCCCACGATGGTGGAAGCCATGGTTTCGATGCGGGCATGCCCGAAATGATGTTCGGCGTCCGGCGCTCTCCGGCCGTATCGGAGCCCTAACAGCACCACGACATCCGTGAAAAGATCGGAAATCGAATGGATGGCATCGGCAATTAAGGCCTGACTATGACCGAAGAAACCTGCCAGTCCCTTTAAGATGATCAGAAAGATATTGACCAGCGCTCCGACAATGGTCACGGATCTGCCGGAATTGTCCGATGCTATTTCCGTATCAAACATATCTTTTGCCATGCCTTGGGTTCATCCATTCGTGTCTTAATCGTAATTTTTGTGCATTTAGTGGCAAAAAAATAAAAGGAAATCTATCAATTTATATTAAAAAGATAGAGCGAAGCGA
>CAYSUA010000251.1:0-8587 GCA_964433795.1 uncultured Desulfobacteraceae bacterium
TGTATTCCTCCATTTGCCTTGGCCACATGTCCCTCAGTTTGCGAGCCCACTCTCACTTTACCACAAAAGATCCTGGTGAAGGCACCGGCCTAGGTCTATACATCTGTCATAGCCGAGTGGAGGCCATGGGCGGTCGAATCGAGGTGGATAGTGAAAAAGAGGTGGGCAGTACGTTTAAAGTGATTTTGATGAATGATAAGGGAACAGAGCAAAAATGGCAACTGGAAGGAGGTAATTGAAAATGGACAGCAACATCTTGGTTGTCGACGACGAACAGGACTTCCTCGAAAGTGCCCGAAGAGGTCTCATGACCTCCGGTTTCAAGAAGGTGAAAACGGAAAGTGACCCACAAAAGGCAGCTGAATATTTTAAACAGGGAAAAAGTGTCGATGTCGCACTCATCGATATTACCATGCCCGGGATGAGCGGTATCGAACTTCTTGAGGTCATAAAAAATACAAGCCCAAATACGGAATGCATCATGATTACTGCCCTGAATGAGGCAAGAATTGCAGTGGAATGTCTGAGAAAGGGGGCATACGATTATCAAGTCAAACCCATAACCCGGGATGATCTGATTGCATCCATTCATCGCGCCCTGGAAAGAAAACGATTGTTGGACATATTAGATCTGGATAAGAAAAAAACACTGCCGAATATCAATAATGTTGAAGCATTCAAACCCATCATCACCCAATCCGGCAGATTGCTGAAAATACTGAAAGAAGCGGAACTGCATGCCGGAAGCAATGTACCGGTATTGATTACGGGGGAAAGCGGAACCGGTAAAGAACTGCTGGCCAAAGCCATTCATTTGGCCAGCTTGAGAGCGCGCCAACCCTTCACAGCCGTCAACATGGCATCCCTGAGCAGCACCCTTTTTGAATCTGAGTTTTTTGGACATACCAAGGGAGCGTTTACCGGGGCTGAAAGGGAGCGTTCCGGATACCTTGAATATACCAATCGGGGAAGCCTGTTTCTTGATGAAATCGGAACACTCCCGCCGGAACTTCAGGGGAAACTGTTGCGAGTTCTTCAAGAAGGAGAGTACCTGAAGCTAGGGACCAATCAGCCCCAAAAAACAGATATCCGCTTTATCGCCGCCACCAATGAAGACCTGGATAAACTCATGTCAAAGAATGCGTTTCGGAAGGATCTCTACTATCGCTTAAAAGGGGCCTGGCTGCCGATTCCACCGTTGAGGGAGCGAAAAGAAGATATCCCGCTGTTGGTTAACAAATTCCTGGAAGAATTGATAACAAGCACCGACCCCGTGCCAATTGAAGAAGAAACCTTGGCTATTCTCATGGATTATGAATATCCCGGTAATGTTCGAGAGCTAAAGTCCATCATCCAATCCACATGGAATCTTTCACAAGGGAAACCATTGGCCCCTGAATATCTTCCGTCTTATCTGCGGGACCGAAAACCGAAAAAACAGGTAACATCGACGGATGAATCCAGCCCGGTCGTGAGTCTCGCCGAAATGGAAAAGGAGCATATCCTGAACGTTTACCGGCAATCGAGTCAGAATAAGGCAAAGACGGCCAAACTGCTCAAAATCGGTTTAAATACCCTTCGAAGAAAGCTTGAGAAATATGATATCTGAATCAGGACCACCCAATATGGCACAATAAATATAACTATATGAAATATATGGATAAAAATAAGAACGCCGCCAAATTGGCATACAGATCATATCACACGAGTCGTCGATAAACATAAGCGCTTGAGGACCCTATATTTATAACCATTAGATATCATTCTAATTATTTTCCATAAAGGGAAATCAAACTGGTTTGGCACATGTTTTGCTCAGGATACTCATCAATGGCTAATGAAAACGATAAAATAGACAAAGACCGGTTAGAAAAAGACCGAAAACGGAGGTCTAAAGTGAATATCCTAGTCGTTGATGATGAGGCCGTGCAAATTGAGACCCTCTCACGGGGACTCAAGAGCAGAGGATACCAGGTGGATCATGCCCTAAACGGCAAGGAGGCACTGAAAAAAATACAGCACAAGCTCACCAAGGTGGATATGGTCATCACAGACTATGCGATGCCCGAAATGAACGGCCTGAGTCTCTTGAAAAATATTCGAAAATCCGATCGGAAGCTGCCGGTTATCATGATGACGGCGTATGGTGACAAGGAAATCGTAATTGATGCCTTACGCAACCGGTGCGACAGTTTCATCGAAAAACCGTTTACACTTGAGCAGTTGATGGAAGAAACGGAAAAAACCTTGTCGAATGCGCCTGAAGAGACAGAAAATCAAGACCTTGCCGACATGATTCCGCAACATATCCATCAGATCAACAATCCGCTCATGTCCATCATGGGAAGTGCCGAACTGGCGATGCTCAAGATGGAAGATTCCGAAGCCGTTAAACAGTGCTTTAAACGGATCATTGAAGCTGCTCAAAAAATCCATCGCATTAATAAAGAAATCATGAGAAACAGCAGGGAAATGGATCCCCGGGCCGAGGCAGTGAACCTGGAAATACTGATTCAAGACTGTTTTAAAATGTTTAAGGACCTCCTGACAATAAAAAATATCGAAGTGGACTTCGACTTGGGACATCGCGGAATAGAGGTGGCTGGAAATAAATTCGGCCTTGAACAGTTGTTTAAGAATTTGATCCTTAATGCCATCGAGGCTATGGAGCAAAGCCAACAGAAGCAATTGCTGGTTGAAACGTTCTATGAAACATATGCAAACACCATCGTAATCAAAGTAACCGATACCGGCTGCGGTATTCCGGACAAACTAATGGATACCCTCTTTACCCCATATGTTACCAGCAAAGAACAAGGAACCGGTCTCGGCCTATCTGTGGTAAAAAGCATCGTGGAAAAGCATGGCGGAAAAATCAGCGTAAAGAGCGATCCCGATGAAGAGACCACGTTCACCATCCGACTGCCGGGCAAGCAATCAGATCCGGATTAAACTCAGACATTGTAAAGGTAATGACACACCCGGCACCCTTCTGGCGCAGGGGGCATGGCGTCTTTGGCCGATTGAAACGTTTCCTGCAGTTTCGGCCATGAGGGCTCAAAAGCGCTTCCAAAAATAACGGCATCATGGGCTTGAATCCGGTCGATAAACCGTCTTTTATAGTGGCGGCAGGTATCGCTGCGCCAAAGATTCAGCAAATCATCTTCAGGAGCACGCCCGTATCGAATGGTCGGTATATAATCGTCCTTGCCGAAAAAGAGTGTCGGCCCCCCGTAGGCCAGGTTGATGCAGGGTGATATGTATCCGTCTTGACAAATAAAGAGAGAACGTGTGGGGTCCTGACCACAGACCGGTTGCTCATCCGGGGTGAATGCGAATTGGGTCATCTCTATTTTCAGGCGCTTGGCCAGCCGTTTGGCTTTGGATAGTCTTTTCTTTAATCTACGGATGTCCCTTGATTCTTTTTTCTCAAACAAACCAAAATCTTTCCCGGCGTTTCCCCGGATGACATCACACTGTTTAATATTGAGTTGGTCGACTCCAAGGTCCGCCGTGAGTCGGACCATATCTTCCAATTCATGGGCATTGACGGTCATGAGCACAAAGTTGATGGCCATCTTCGGAACCTTTGCGTTTCGAAGTTTTGCCATGGCATGGATGTGATCGCAAACCTTTCGAAAATCCCCTCCCCTTCTTATGGACTCATAAACATCTTCAGTGGCGCCATCCATGGATATTGCAATCCAGTCGATTCCTAAAGAAATCATTTTCACGGCCGTGTCCGGATATAACAATGTAGCGTTGGTCAAAAATCCTGTTTCGCATCCGGCAGCCTTTGCTTCCCCGACCCATTCAGCCAGACGAGGTTGGAGTAGTGGTTCTCCCCCGCCTGAAAAATCGATGGAATGAACCTGGGAAAAATGGGGGCGAAGCGCATCCCAGACCGATTGAGACATAATCCCACTATAATTTTTATCCTTCCGGACCCCATGCCATGGGCACATGATACAAGCAAGGTTGCAGGTAATAGCCGTCTCCACCTGCCACAATCTCCATGTCTTATTGGTTTCACTCGTCGTCATTTTTTTCGATACCTGACCCGGATAAACCGGAAAAGTATTCAAAACAATTTGTCACAAAGTCACAAAGATATTATTTTTTCTTCGTGCCTTGGTGTCTTGGTGGCAGGATGGAAAAAGATTTGCCATAAAAACCACAAACCCCGGAACAAAAATACTAATAAGAATCCCGACCCCGAATAATAAAAGCAGAGTCAGTAGTACAGAAAAGTATAGAATCAGTGCTGCAAACCTGTCAAGGGATGCTTATTAAATTGGAAAATCAGGTAATATCCATGTAATATCATAGATTATTTCGGGTGTTGTCTTTTTCCATTCTAAATGATAATGGTATAAATTAAGCGCCACACTCGATTCTCGAAAAAACGATCTTCAAATCAAACAGAAACTTACTGTCTCTTAAAGCGCCGGGATGTTGTTTTTAAATGGCCAAGCAGGCTGTTTGAGATGTAAGGCCCCTTGGTCTAACTTCAAAAAATGAAGCCAGTTCACCTCTAACGATTATAAAATTATATACTTATGCATTTGGCTCCTAAATGTTACTTTTCAAAAAGGTTGGCGAAGGTAATTTCTTATTTTTTAATCGACCATGAGCAACCGGTTCGGCAGGCATTCAAATCTTAAATAAGGAGGATTGTTATGGCTGAAAATGGCGGACGCGACGTCGTAAAGGATGTCGGAAAGTGGGAATGGTCTGAAATGTTGAAAAAGGAGGACTGGTGGGCCGTATGGCTGGGTGTCTTCATCCTTCTGCTCGGTATCGTATTCTATTTTCCCCAGACCGGGAATATGAAAGCGAAAATCGAGAAGGCGGAATCCAAGTACGGTGAAGCAGCCAAGCGGACCGCCGCGTATAAAACCATCGCCTGGTATCAACTGTCGGATGCCAAGAAAAAGGTAAAGGCAAACAGTATCGGTATCGGAAAATGGATGAAGAAATTTACCGGTAAACCCAAAAAATGGTCCAGCAATCCGCTGGAGGCCTTTGTCATGGGCAAGGAAAAAGCCGCGGCCAAGAAGGCAAAGGCCGTCCCGAAATATGACAAAGCCAAGGCAGCGGAAAAAGCGGCCTTCGCCAAAGCCGGGGCAACGGAAAAGGCGGCCGAAGCAGCAGGATTCAAGGACCAAAAGCTCAACAATCAGGCCAAGGCATCGATCCTCGCCTGGCGTGACGCTCGCCTGAAGGCATCCAAGGCCAAGAAGAAAGCGGGCGCCAAAGCCTACAACCAGATCGGGTATTTAATCCTGCTGGGTATTGTTTTTGCCCTTTTCTTCGGCATCGGTATTGCCGCCATGGGCAAATCTTTTGCCGAATTCATCAAAGCCTTTCCGTTTGTCTTTCTCCTCGCGATCCTGACCTATATCGCGTCCAATCAGGCAACCATGAAAGCCTACGGTATCGGCTATGCCCTGTGGGCGATCTTTTTCGGCATGCTGATCAGCAACACCGTCGGAACCCCCAAATGGGCCATGCCGGCTGTTCAGACCGAATATTACATCAAGACCGGTCTGGTGCTGCTTGGAGCAAAGATTCTGTTTGAGAAAATCATCGTAATCGGAACGGCCGGTATATTCGTGGCATGGGTGGTCACCCCCACGGTATGGCTGGTGACCTACTGGTTCGGGCAGAAGATCGTTAAGATGCCGTCCAAACGGCTCAATGCAACCATCTGTTCCGACATGTCGGTTTGCGGCGTTTCGGCCGCTATTGCTACGGCATCCGCCTGCAAGGCGAAAAAAGAGGAATTGACCCTTGCCGTGGGTTTGTCGATGGTTTTCACGTCGATCATGATGATCCTTATGCCGGTCGTCATCAAAGCCACATTCCCGGTGGATAAACAACTCATACTGGGCGGGGCCTGGATGGGCGGTACCATTGATGCCACCGGCGCCGTGGTTGCAGCAGGTGCCTTTCTCGGTGAAAAAGCCATGTACGTGGCCGCCACCATCAAGATGATCCAGAACGTGTTGATCGGTGTAATCGCCTTTTTCGTAGCCCTCTACTTTACGACGAAGGTCGAGGTAGCCGAGACCGGCATAAAGGTGAGTCCCATGGAGATCTGGTACCGATTTCCGAAATTCATTCTCGGTTTTATCGGGGCTTCGATCGTTTTTTCACTGTTTTACAGTTACTTTAACGCTCAAATCGGCGGACTGGGCGGTTCGATGGTCGACCAGGGAATAATCAAGGGAATGGGCGATCTTTTCAGAGGCTGGTTTTTCTGTCTCTCCTTTGTGAGCATCGGGCTGGCCACGAACTTCCGCGAACTCGCGGAACATTTCAGAGGCGGCAAACCGCTTATTCTATACGTGTTCGGCCAGTCGTTCAACCTGATCATGACGCTGCTGGTGGCCTATATCATGTTCTATCTGGTATTTCCGGAACTGACGGCCACTATCTAGTGTCCATCTAATTTAGACAGAAGGGATGATGATGACGGACCGGACAATGAACGCAGGAAAACAGCCATCCAGGCTGCGGGCTTGGGGTCTGCTGGCTATCGGATTTTTCTGCGTGTGGCTATTTGCTTTTGTTGTCGGTCCATGGATACAGGATAAGATTCCGACTTTCCGGAAGATCGTCCATGTCATCGAAGAGCGTGAAATCGATGCCGGAGCGTATTTCTATTCCGAAGTCAAGGAATCCTACGAAGGGGAACAATACCTGCTCGAATCTTTGAGACTCGGTGCTCCGGAGGAGGTGGGCTTTACCCTGCCGTTTGTTGGCAGCATTATTCTATGTGTTGTTATCCTGTGGATCGGGTATCGTTATCTTCCCATGGATTGATCTGCATGTCATATTGCCTGTATTACAGACCCGGATGGGCCGTTTTCGACGGTCTGTCCGGGTTTCGATTCTATTGACGCCCGATATCAAGGCCGCTGCAACAGGCTGTTGAAAAACGTCATGAGCGCTGGCAAGACAAGGCAAAATCTGACGAGAAAGCGGAGTTTATGTGTAATAAATGAGCATTTTGAGGAGGATTCTAACGCCGTATTGCCAAGTGCAATAGTTTTTCAACGGTCTGTTAATTTATCCGACAGACACAATTAATCCCATGGCATCACTGGACCATAAAAAAGAGCTGATTCTTAGATACGAGAAGAAATTTGCGGACAGCGTCGCTGTGTCGGTGATCGACAAGCCTAAACTGAGCACCTGGATGATTTTGATACCGATCCTTTTTATTTACTATTTCTACCGGTTGAAGAAGTTCGCCGATGGTCGGAAAGGATTTGCACGGCATTTTATTCTCACCAGAAAGCACTCACTGGAAGAAGCGGCTGCTTCTATGGAATCCGGCGGTAAACCCGATGTGGAAGCGCTTGTGAACATGTCCAGCGCTCCGGGATCGACCCATGCAGATTACAGAGAATGGCTGAAGGTGCTTTTGGATCATTACCGCTACCTGCTTCGATCAAAGGGGGACAGTTTAGAGACCCTGATTCGGTCCGCGTACAAAACCCGAACCAACTATCTCCTGTTTATCAACCAACTGAACCGTGTGGAAAGGCAATTTAACACCGCCCTGAAACCTTCTCTTAAAGAAACCACCGAGGAGGTTAATAACATCGTAGCGGCTATCGAGAAGCGCTGCGAAGCGCTGCGGCGTAAAGATGCCGAAAAATTTTTCCCATAACCTATCCTAATTTTCAGAATTGATCAGTTCGACCATCGCCTCCAGCGCCAGGACATACCCATGGGCGCCAAACCCTGCAAGTCTTCCGGTGGCGATATCCGCAACCATGGAAGTCCGTCTGAACGATTCCCTCTTGTCGATATTGGAAAGATGAATTTCAATAATGGGGACGTTCAATAGAAGCAGCGCATCCCGGATGGCGACGCTGGTGTGGGTGTAGGCAGCCGGGTTGATGATAATGCCTCGGCATGCCTTCATTGCCTGCTGTAGTTTTTCGACAATTTCTCCCTCATGGTTGGACTGAAAGGTTTCCACGGCAAACCCCAACTCTTTTCCTCTATCTCCCAACTGCTGATTGATATCATCCAGCGTCGTTTTGCCGTAAATACCGACCTCTCTTTTGCCGAGCATGTTCAGGTTGGGTCCGTGTATGACTATAATTCGATTCATGGGATCCATTCATCCTCCTTGTTTATCAATCAGGCTTCGAAACGTACGGATCGTTTCTTTATAATCATCAGTTCCGAAAACCGCCGAGCCGGCAACAAAAACATCAGCTCCCGCAAGGGAGACATCCTTAATGGTGCCTTTGTTAACGCCGCCGTCCACTTGAATCAACACCGACAAATCAGAGGACTGAATTAATTTCTTAAGTTCACGGATTTTCTCAAGACTGTTTGAAATAAACTGCTGCCCCCCGAACCCGGGATTAACACTCATGATGAGCACAAAATCGATATCTTTCAGCACCCATTGAACGGCCTGAATGGGAGTAGCGGGATTCAGAGCGACTCCGGCCTTGGCTCCGGACTCCTTGATGAGCTGAACGGTTCGATTCAAATGAGTGCAGGTCTCTGCTTGTACTGAAATGAGATCGGCTCCGGCAGAAATGAAATCAGAAATAAA
>CAYSUA010000252.1:0-3949 GCA_964433795.1 uncultured Desulfobacteraceae bacterium
TTCTAATAATTTTAAATGGTTAGGTATAGTCGCAACATAAATTCTCTTATCAAAGGATTGGGTAAGGCTGTGATGTCCAGAAGGTATCTCAAGTGGACATAGCAGGATGAATCGGCATGTTACAGGTTCAATTCATAGAAACTGAAAACCTTAAGGATGCTACGCCTTCCGTATCCCTGTCTATTTGCGTACGTTAAGGGCCTTCCACTGCAAACCGGGGTGTGCTCGTATGATCGATTGCATGGCTTCATCGGTCGTTAGAAATTCAGGACGGATTTTCCCATCATTGTTTAATAGCCTGAGGAATTCCATTTCGTCCGCCGTTAAGGGAAGCAACCCGGTGAGAAGCTCGCGGCTTTCTTCGACGAGGCTTTCGCTCCAGGCGCCTATGTCCGATCGAGCGGGAGCCAGATCGGCTCGCAGCACGGGAAGCAGTTGTTGCTCCACTTCGCGAGGGTCCGCCCGGACATCATCAAGGCTGATCTCCCGCCAATCTCTTCGATTGGCCCCACCGTAAACGACAAACCCCATCCGAAGTCGCGACCAGTCCAAGATCGAAGCGCGTAGCAGTGTACAGACATCGAAAAGATCCCGGCTGGCATTTCGACTGAAAAGAGCGGCCAACTTTCCGGCTGCCAGTTCATGAAGGTCAAGCACCGGAACCTGGGTGGCAGTAACTGGGCCGACAGGCTGTGAGTCGCTGACCGAATATGGCCAAAGCGGTATTCGCAGCACATAGTTCAGATCTATTTCCAGGGTGTTGGTACGCCCCATCGCGCTGTCGTAAGAAAGCCTCCATTTTCCGCCGGCGTGTTCGCCCGGCACCCGCATGACTCGGATGCCGACCCGCCTGCAAACGGCATTCATTGCCTGCTCGATTCCGGGCTTTTCGCTGAGCATGGTTTCGCGGTCTCCAGCGCCGATATAGTTTAAGTCCAGATCCACGGAGAGTCTGGGCACATCGAACAGGAACAAATTCAGCGCAGTTCCGCCTTTGAGAACGAACCGGCCCTTTAAAAAAGGATGGCTCCTCAAGGACTGAAGCAGGTCAAGCAGCCGAAACACCTTCTCAAGGGGTTCGGTCTGGAACCCTGAGGAAGCCGATACTCGCTCCAGATCCGACCTGGAAAGCGTCATGCCACTTCCTCCCAACGGCTGTCTATCACCGATTCGGGAACAATCAAGTTCCACCGGGAAATGAGTCTTCCGGATTCACGGGTGCCGTCGAGATAACGAGGTTGGTTTGGGGTTTGTAGGTGTAGCATAGATAGGTGATCGTCAGTCACCATCAGCTCATCGCGGTGCTGTTCAAGAAAAAAGCCGACCCTGGCGATCGTTAGGGAAGAATCAAGGGCCTTGGCATAGTCGATTACAGCATCAAGATCGAAAAACTCAACCATTTCTAATGAACGCCAGATTTCTTCCCATCCGCCGCACTTATCCGGCATGTCCAGCACATCCACCAGGGTTCGTTCCAGTGCTGCGACCCTTGCCTTACCGCCGGCGTGTGATACTTCGAGAGTTCCGCCCCCCCACTGTGGCAGGGCACGAACCGCACGTGGCACCTGCACCGGAACAAACTCCATTCCCCGAAAGGAAAACGGCCGGGTGCGCTTGCCGGTCAGGTAATGATATCGACGCCAAACCGAATATGTTTTCCCATGAAACTGCAATGCCGCATGGTAGGCGATAACGGCATCATCCGTCAGGCGTGACACCAGCAGGTACGGGTCCACAGAGGCCTTGTCCGGATTGACCCCGCGGGGAACCACGGCATAGAGTCCGCGCCTCACGCGTATCAGGCGGCCTGATGCCAAGTGCCTGGCCAGCAGATTGTTGCTGGTAAATTTACTGCGGCCCTCGGCCGTGTGGGCGGCCACAAATTCCGCATGACCAAAAACCGGATTGGTTTCAAAATAATCGGCAGTTCGCACGACTTGCTCCTTTGCGCATTTATCGCTACAAATAGTAGTAGTTTTTGCGCATGATAGCAAGCACTATCAACATCGCGAACACCTGGATCCTTCGGATATGTCGCCGTAGGCGTCAAGGTTTTCTCGAGTTTATTGTCGCCTCTATTGCTGAGCGACAAACGTTTCACGGCATCTGTACCGCACCGGGCTTCTGGCGGAATTAATACACTTTCATTCTTTCTTTAAAAAAGACACTGTTCGTAAATCAGTTTTCCATATGATTTTTGACCGTTGTTGATTTTCTGTGACCCTGTTGTTTTTCCAAGATTTTAGGTAGACGAAATACCAGGGATACGGGATGCATACCTGCGATTTACCACTTGGTTTCGGTGGTTCGGTATTTGAAAGATTTGTCCTTATATTCCACCCCTCAAGTCCATGTTTCGAAGTAATATCCCATCAATTATAGCCCCCTTTTTTTAATGATTTGTCAAAAGTCAAGGCGCGACTATGTTGTCTTCTATGGTTTCGAGAGTTCAGTTTTAAGCGCTTTTACCGCAGAAATGGCACTGGTCCTGGTCAGCTCGGGTTTGATTTCATGCCGCTCGGTATTGTAATGGCAAAAGGTGTTGAGTACCAGAGTGCGGTATGTTTCGATATCGTTTTTTGTTGGTTTCGGCACTTCATCCTTTATCACTTTCCAGAAATCTTCGGTGGTGTATTTTTTGAGCTGAGATTTGAATGCCACCGGCTTTTTCTTTTTTTCACAATATTTACGGATGATCTGTTCAAAGGCGGAGCGGGTATAAATCGCTGCGGCCTTATAGTCGCATTGTTGCAGGTGTTTCTCTGCCTTGGCAATCAAGTTCCGATTGTCCAAGATCACCGGGAGTTCCATCCCGTTGTTGGATAGCTGGGCATAAAACTCCATTGTTTTCCAACCCGCTTTGCCCTCAAGAAAAGACCGGGCGTATTCGAACCAGGGTTTATCGTAGGTGGTAATAAAAATCTGGTAGTCGGGAAACTCCGAGTCAAGGATTTCCAGCAATGGCAACCGGTTGGCGATGTCCAGGCCGATAAAGATGTCATCCAAAAACAGCACCTTACAGGGAATGTCCTGTAAATGACGCTTGATCAGACCCAAATAGATGGAAATGGCAATAGCCGAAGACGTGCCTCATTCAAAAATAGATGCGGCTTTTGAACCGGCTTGCCCGCATAAGTAAGATCGACATGCACTTCGGCGCTTTCAATGCTTGCATAATCCGGATGGGGTCGAGCTTGAGGAAAACGCAGAACCAAATCGATGTTATGGTTGAAACGGTCCAAAATCGGTTTGGCATGTTTCAGAATATATTCCGGGCTCTCCGGCTTGAATAATTCACCGAAAGCCTCGTTGAAAGCCTTGATCGCGGCATTCACTTCCGTTTTTTTCTTGCTGGTCGGGTAAGCCCTGCTAACGCTTCTATTGATGCTCGCCTCGACCTCATCCCAAAGCTCGCCTATCTCATTGCCGCGGGTCAGGGAATACCTGAAATGCTTCAATACGCCCTTGACCAGCAGGTCGAACAGATTGATTGCCGCATCTTTTTTAATATTGTGGATCGCCAGCAGGTGTTTGTAGGTAAGAAAACTCTTGAGTTTATTGCCGTCGCGAATATTGGTGTCGCCGGTATTCCGGGTGTCGTTCTTGTTGGTATCGAACAGATAAGTCTGTTTTCTATTATGCCCCCTGCTGTTGAGTTTAAAGGTCACCTTGATGGAAGTTTTTCCCTTTCTGGCTTCGGAAACAAAAATATTCTCAAGGTCGTTCAAATCGATGTCCTCAATGGAGGACTGAAAGAAATCCTTCAGAGCATAATAAAGCGAGCTTTTACCGCTTCCGTTTTCGCCATAAATAAAGAGATTTTTACCGCCTACATTGATCTTGTAGGTGCCGTAAAAGGCCTTGTAGTTGGTGATTTCAATGGACTGAACTTTCATTTTCCGATTTCCAATTGACCATTGTTGGCAAGAGTTGTTTTACTTTTAAAAAA
>CAYSUA010000252.1:3959-8579 GCA_964433795.1 uncultured Desulfobacteraceae bacterium
CCATCAAAGAACGATCAAACAAATAAAAAATCAATATATCTATAGATATCAAATCATTATGATTTGTTTGGCGATGGTGTTAAGCCGTATCAGTCAAACAACCGTCAAACAAATTTTTGCAAGATCAAGCCCACCATGGCAGGTATTTTCTGGCCCTGCTGCCCACCGATTCATCATGACACCGAATAAGGCTGGCAGTGAGAGTATCCCTGATGATTCTCGAAACCGTGGCACTGTTTTTAGCCTCAATGCCGAAACGGTCCCGTAAGGTGGTGTTGGTCATAAAGTCTCGTTGAACATAGCGTAGACAGGCGTGAAGATAGCAGGCCCTGACACGGTCGTCCTTATCCATTTCCCGGAATTCCCGGTGAGCAAAAATCACAGCGCGTGTATGATCATGGGTGGTTTCAAAAATCGGCGCCGGTAGCTGGTATAATTCGGCCTGAAAAACAACCTTGTCCACCCCGCTGCCGCGTTCCTCGCATACACCGATGCGCCGCATGAACGAGGCCAGTGCTTCGTTTCGTGATTTTGGCGGGCTGTCCAGAAAACGATCGGTGTTGACCAACGGCAGGCCGGGGTTGGTGATTTCCATCCGATTTAAAAATATCTCGACCAACGGGGCTGTGCTGGTAGCATAGAAATCCTGGTGGATGATGGCGTTTGCCACCAGCTCACGGATGGCAAGCTCGGGAAACATGAGCATTTCCTGCCGCAGCGCCTTGCCGATTACCTCATTTTTTGGCAGCAGGTTAGAGACAAAACCGATCAACCCTTCAAAACCGGCGGCATAACCTTTGGTGCCTTCCTGCTCACGAATGGTTTCAATCCGACTTTCTCCCTTGTATAAAATGACACGCATGGCCTTACGTCCAAGATTCTGAAAATCGGCAAGTTTCCTGGCAAAAAGTACCGCCCCAAGGTTGGTGATGTTCCATCGGCCGCTCCTGCTGCGGACGATCATTCTATCCGCCTCAAGGGCTGCGAGAATACCTTCCCGTCCTTCGGGCAAGGGTAGTTTCAAAAGATCAAAATAGGCCGGATAATCCAACACCTGCAGAACTTCCTCGGTGCCCATATTCTCAACGGCCACCTCACGTTCAAATGGGGTCTGATCAAAGGCGCGCCAGAGTTCCCTCTCCTTTTCCGGAAAATCTTTGAGTTTTTTTTTGTAAGAGCCAATCCGGATATATTCGGTAGTCTTGAACCGCACCGGATGGCGAAAAGCCATGCCGATCTCCATCAAAACCAGTAGCTGACCATCAATCGCCAGCTCATAAAAACGGAAATTGATTTTAGGCGAGAGCAGACGCAACAACCAGTTTTCCAGTTCTTCATTACCGATTTTTTTCAATGTCGGCCTGAAATCGGTACCGATAATATCGTGGGTCTGGTTGTCTACTCCCCAGACCATATAGGCATTCACCTTTCCCAGAAGAGCTGCAGAATTCGCCAGGGCTGAAATATATTCACCGATCTCTTCCGGATCGGTTTCATTGCGTTTGAACTCAACCCATTCCGTTTCACGGGGTAGTTTTCGCAGTTCATGGATGATGCTGATCAGATAATCATCTAGTCGGTCAACTGTCATTGTTTCAACGCGTCCCTGATAATTTTGACTACAGCCACACTGTCGAGCGTTTCAATATGGTTGCGCACCGGGTGACGGGGCTCATAGAGGCGCTCGAACTCGCTCTGGATGACGGCGAGTTTTTCCTTATCGCTCATAGCATTGGATAGCGGTGGCAGCTCTCCCATATGGGGTAAAATTTCCTTTCCTGCGGCTCTGATCTCGTCGGGGAAATAGAGCTCATACACCAGGCCGTCGATGAGCTGTTCGAAATAGGCGGACTGGAGTTTTTGATCCTTTTTGGTTATCAACAGGGTATAATCCGCTAAGATATGAAATGGTTTTTTCCTTTCAGTATCGATTTTGGGGACTGGCAGCTTTTCCACAAACATCGGTTTATATTCAAAATATCCACCGCTACGAGTTACGCCCAAAGATCGAATGTAGTAATCAGCCACCGTCGAATTGAGCAACGCCAACAAACACCGATCTCCGTCTCCAATTAGGGGACTTGGTGCGTTTATATATAACCCAGCATCAGCAAGTGCAAACTGACAGCTAAGTGCGAGATTACCCCAGACAATCTTTTCCTTTTCAAACGCTTCCAGATAGGCGCAGTTTCTTAAATTGTAAGGGGTTACCCCCTTATCTTGACGACTTTTCAAATGAGGGAAAAACTGTTTCAGATATGCCTTAATTGCCGGGTAGTTTTTCACTTCGACTGGCGGGACTCGACCATAACCATTATGCGTGTTAATTATCCACATATCAGCATTCTCGACCCGATAGCGCTTGATGTCCCGGCCGCGCAGGATAGGTTTGATGATTTCGGCACTTTTTGGGTCCTTGGCGATCAGCTCATCTTTCTTTTTGCCATGGATAATAAAGGCCTCGTTGAAGCCGGTAAGGATACCGCGGTAGATGGCGATATTCCACTCTTTAAGCGGCGTGCCAACCTTTTCGATCTGTTTCTTGATTTCGTGTTCGGCCCGGCCACTGATAACCCAAATCTCGCCTGAAATATCTTTCAGCTCGATGCTCTTTTTTTCGACAAAAATATCCAACGGGGTGGCACGCGAAAAAGTGCTGTCGATCCGGCAAGCGTTTACAGCTTCCGCATTCTTTGCTTTTTGAAAGATCATCACATTTGTATCCACGGTGGCCGTAGCAAAGACTTGAAAGCTGGAAAAGTCGATCAGGGTCAAGGGTTGGGTGTTATCGCTGAAAAACCGCCGCAGTTTTTGGCCATAGGCAGCCCGCATCCATTTGTTGGAAGTAATGAAGGCCAATGCCCCGTGGTCCCGCAACAGACGGTAGCCTTTTTCGTAGAAGAGGCAGTAAATATCGCCGGTCTTAGCAAAGGTTTCATATTGCTGTTTCTCCCAGTCCTTTTGAATTTCCTGGCCGCTGAACTTCTGAATCTGCACATAAGGGGGGTTGCCGATAACGATGTCGAAGCCGCCCTTTTCGTGCCAGACCTCTGAAAAGTATAGGCGAAAGTCGAAGTCTACCTGCCAGCCGAAAACCTGTTTGGAATCCTTGAAACGCTGTTGAATTTCGCGGTCGATCCGGTCCTTAAGTTTACCCTTTTCCGTTTGATCGGTTTCTCGGAAGAACTGACGCTTCAATTCTTCGATCCTATTGAAGGATGGGCTTTTCCAGCCATCCGGAAAACCAACGAGCGAATCGCCCTACACAATTTTGTAGTCTAGATTGGGCAGGGCCTCGATAGTGTCGTAGTCTTCCTCCTCGACGATCAGTGAGAGCCAGAGACGCAGACGGGCGATGTCGATGGCAGAGGCGTCGAGGTCTACGCCGTAGAGGCTTTCGGCAATGGCGTGGCGTTTGAGTTCATAGGCGCTCTTGGCATTGCCGCAGTGGGGTGCAAGGGCCAGGCGGGCATTGACAATTTCATGCAAAAGCCCCACGGGAAAAGCGCCGGAACCGATGGTCGGATCACAGATCTTAATATCGGCAAGTGCCGCATCGATCTCCTTGGCGTGGCTGCGGACCGATTCCGGTAGTTGAAATATATAGGTTGGGGTTTCCCGGCCTTTGTTCAGCACACGCTGGTCGTTTTCCAGGGCCAGGCGGCCTTTTCGAATCAGGATTTCCAGGTCTTTCCTGGGCGCCCGAATGTCCTTGTACTCTTTGGTAAACCTCAGTTGGCCGTTTCTATTTTGTTTTCTGAAAAGGTTCATCTGGTTCGAGTCAAAATCGCGGTAGAAGGTCGGATGGCTGTTGAGCGTGTTATCCAGATAATGGATCAGGCTTTCCTGGCACATGTAGTGGACAATTTCGCGCGGCGTGTAATAAGCGCCCTTGACCCTGCGCTCGCTGATTTCGAGCATGTTCTCGAAAACCTTGCCGAGCATTTCTGGATCCACCGCCACTTCTTTGTCCAGCGGTTCGTCTTCCTTGATGGTGAAGTTATAACGATCAAAGACATCGAGAATGCCGGTGCCGATATCGCCGGCCTTGTTCTTCTCGTCGTTGTGAAACAAGCGGTTGGGCAGGTCAATGGCCACATTTTTCCAGTTGTAATCGGCCTCGAACAGACCGCCGTTCAGAAAGGGTACCCGGCAATCAAAACGAGCATAGTATCCGGGATCGGTCTGCTCCTTTCGCTCACAGGCCAGGGCCTCGTAAAAGAGATATTGCAGAAAATCGTGATAGTAATCGGCGCCATTTATAGTAATTTGTTCGAACCTTTGCCGCATAAAACGCCTGTCGCCTTCACCCCAACGATTATTTGCAGATACGCCCAGCCAGCCTTTCTTTTGCAGAAAATAAAGAAAAACGATCTGACCCAAAAGTTTTTTGGCAAAACGGCTAACCGATAGGCTGTTTTCCGTTTCAGTTCCGCGTCGAAACTGCTTCTGACTCTTGAGGTGTTCGGCCAGCTTCTGAAACAAAGCCTTGTATTGGTCGAAAAACTCACTGGTGACCTTTTCAATGCTAAAGGCCGCTTCGATTTCCTCGATGCGTGGGTCGGCGTAGTCCATGGACAGCACCGGCAGCAGTTGCCGGCAGGCCGTGTGACTGTTTTC